>JAFEFG010000070.1 GCA_018240685.1 Pseudomonadota bacterium
ACGTCCTTGCCGGCCGCTTTCATCTCCAGGAACTTGCCTTGCGCGGCATTGGTCGGAGAGGGCTTGATGCGGCCAAGACGATCGGCAATGAACGCCATAACGAAGACGCCTCCTTTCAGGCGGTTTTGTGCGGGCGCGAAGCTAAAGACAGCGCCTGTCCTCCGCAAGGCAACAGGCGGGATTTCTCGTCGGGGCGCGCCCTATCGTCGCTAGGGCTCGCGGCGCCGACACGCGGTCTGCGATTGCAACCGGACGGCGGGGCAGGCGATAGTTGCCGCCGTGTGCTGCGTCGGGATGTTGTGTACCGTGACTTTTTTGCGTGCTCCGCTGCGATTTCTGGTCTCGCCCATCATCATTGCGGCGCTCGACCTGCTCATCCTCTTTCCGATGGTCCTGTCCGTCTTCGATGTGGCCAAGGGGATCCTGGCCCACGTCGCCTGGGAGGAGCCGGTCAACATCGTCTCCACCGTCGCCACCATCATGATCGGGTGGGGGGTGGCGCTGGAGTCGCGGGAAGTGATCCGCAAGGTCTCGGGACATCACGGCCGGGCGGATGAGGAGCGGCAGTCCCTGATCGACGGCCAGTGCAATTCCTTCGGGGTGGCCCAGCTCGTGCTGGGGCTCTTTGCCGAAATCAGCGTCGCCATGATCAGCCTGCCGGATCGCATCATCAATGTGAGCGGCTACGAAGGCGAACTGCTCGGCGTGTCGATCGTGCTGATCTCCATTGGGGCCCTGATCCAGGCTCGTCATATCGTCCTGCTGCTGACGGGCCGGTAGCGACCGGAATCGGCGCCGGCACGCCGTCTCGCCTAGAATGGCCCCATGTCCCGGAATCCCTTCCGGCGGGGCCGTTTCCATTATTTTTCCATTTATTTAATGGAAGCGGGTCAGCCGACCAGCTTCACCTCGGCATCGACGATCATCTTGGCGTCGCCGAAGCCGATGCGGCGGCCGGAGACGGGGGCGGCGTCGTGATAGTCGAGGCCGATCGCCACGCGCAGACTGTCGCCGCGCGGCGAGATGCCGTTCGCCGGATCGAAGCCGACCCACTCGAGGCCCGGCACCCAGGCCTCGGCCCACGAATGGCTGGTGCGTCCGACGTGCAGCTCGGGGTCGTCGTTGCGCAGGTAGCCGCTGACATAGCGCGCCGGCACGCCCAGCCGCCGGCAGCAGGCGATGAAGACGTGCGCCGTGTCCTGGGCCACGCCGGCGCCGCGCGCCAGCGCCTCGATCGCCGTCGTGTCGACGCTGGAAACGCCCGTCTTGTAGGCGATACGATCGCGCACGCGCGCCATCAGCTCGTGCAGGGCGGCGACGCGCTGCGCGGGCTCCGCCGCCTTCCCGGCCAGGCCCTCGATCACCGGATCGAAGCTCGCATCGTGCCGGGCCATGCCGGTATTGCGCAGCCAGAAGGGCGGCGGCAGCGTCGGCGTCTCGGCGTAGCGAAGCCACTGGTCGGCGCCGCTGAACTCGTAGAGGCCGTCCACCACGATCTCGACGGCGCTGTGCTGGTGCGCGACCGAGAAGGTGGTGACCTGGTTGCCGTGGCCGTCCGTCCATTCCGAGCGCTTGCCCGGACCGTCGATGCGCCACGAGACGATGCGCTGGCCCGCCGCCGGCTTGGGCGTCAGCCGCACGTCGTGGATCGAATGGCCGCTCGGCCGGTCGAACTCGAAGCGCGTGACGTGGTGGACGGAGAGGCGCATCGCGGGTCAATCCAGCAGGAACTGGCGGCCGATCTCGTCCGAGAGCGTCGCGATGTCGTCGCGCAAGCCGCCCAGGAACTTGTGCAGGCCGATCTCGAACACCTGGTCGATGCGGGCGTAGCGCAGGCGGGCATGCAGCTCGCCCGCCAGCCGGTCGGCCTCGCCGTGCGTGCCGTAGGTGTCGGCGAGCTCGCGCATGCTGAGGTCGACCATCCACAGGCAGTGATGGACCGAGCGCGGCACGTCGCGGCGCAGCATCATCAGCTCGGCGATCTTCATGGGATCGAGCGAGCTGCGGAAGATGCGCCGGTAGGTGCGCACGGCGCCGATGCAGGCCAGCACTTCGGACCAGGCGAAATAGTCGAGGTTCTCGGCGTGCGGGCTGCCGTCCGGCATCAGCCGGTGGTACTTCACGTCGAGGATGCGGGCGGTGTTATCGGCGCGTTCGAGAAAGGCGCCGAGCTGCAGGAAGTTGTAGGCCTCGTCGCGCAGCAGCGTCACCTGCGCGGCGCCGAAGATCATAACCGCCTGCTTCTTCACCGATTCGATCAGCGCGCCGCGATCGACGCCGGTGCGGGTGCCCTTCAGCTTGGCGTTGAGCTCGAGCCACAGCCCGTTCAGGCTCTCCCAGACGTCGACGGTGATGTTGTTGCGCTCCTCGCGGGCGTTGCGCCGCGCCGAGCTGATCGAACTCACGATCGAGGAGGGGTTGTTCTCGTCGAAGGCCAGGAAGTCGACGAGGTCGGAAAGCTGCTTCCTGCCCGGGCCGCCCTGGCGCTGGGCATTGTTGTGGGCGAGGGCATGCCGGAACTCGTCCTCCATGCCGAAGATTGCCACGACCGCTTCGGCTTCCTTGCCGCGCGACTGCAGCGCCATGCGCTGGGTCGCCTCGATCAGTCGCGCCGTCGTCTTGGCGCGCTGCAGGTAGCGGCCCATCCAGTAGAGGTTCTTGGCGGTACTGGAGAGCATTCAGTCCGCCGTCGCTGCGTCCGGCGCCAGCACCCAGGTATCCTTGGTGCCGCCGCCCTGGCTCGAATTGACGACCAGCGAGCCTTCCTTGAGGGCGACGCGCGTCAGTCCTCCAGGCACGATGGTGATCTTGCGGCCCGACAGCACGAAGGGCCGCAGGTCGACATGGCGCGGCGCCACGCCCTGGGAGACGAAGGTCGGGCAGGTCGACAGCGCAAGCGTCGGCTGGGCGATGTAGTTGTCCGGCCGCGCCTTCACGAGCTGAGCGAACTCCTCGATCTCCTTCCTGCTGGAGGTCGGGCCGACCAGCATGCCCTTGCCGCCCGAGCCATGCACTTCCTTCACCACCAGCTCGGGCATGTGCTCGAGGATGTACTTGAGGTCGTCCGGCCGGTCGCCGCGATAGGTCGGCACGTTCTGCAGGATCGGCTCCTCGCCGAGATAGAAGCGGACCATCTCCGGCACGTAGGTGTAGGTCGACTTGTCGTCGGCCACGCCGTTGCCGAGCGCGTTCACGATGTTGACGCGGCCGGCGCGCAGCGCGCCCAGCAGGCCGGCGACGCCGAGATAGGAATCCGGCCGCATGGCGAGCGGATCGAGGAAGGCGTCGTCGACGCGGCGGTAGATGACGTCGACCCGCTGCGGGCCGCGCGGCGTGCGCATGTAGACGCGGCCCTCGTCGACGAACAGGTCGGAGCCCTTGGCAAGCTCGATGCCCATCTCGTCGGCGAGGAAGGCATGCTCGAAATAGGCGCTGTTGTAGTGACCGGGCGTCAGCAGGACGACGTTGGGCTCGGCATCGTCGCTGAACGAGACCGAACGCAGGGTGGAGAGCAGCTCCTCGGTGTAGTCGGCCACCGGCAGCACGCGCATCGCCGAGAACAGCTCGGGGGCGAGGCGCATCATCACCTCGCGGTTCTCCAGCACGTAGGACACGCCCGACGGCGTGCGCACGTTGTCCTCGAGGACGTAGAAGTTCTTCTCGCCCACGCGCACGAGGTCGATGCCGGCGATGTGCGCGTGCACGCCGCCCGGCAGCTTCAACCCCTGCGCCATGGAGACGAACTCGGCATTCATCAGAATCTGCGCCTCGGGGATGACACCGGCGCGACAGATCTCGCGCTCGTTGTAGGCGTCGGCGAGGAAGGCGTTGAGCGCCCGCACGCGCTGCACCAGCCCCTTGTGCAGATACTCCCATTCGTCCCAGGCAAGGACCCGGGGAATGATGTCGAAGGGGATCGTGGTCTCCGATCCCTCGGCCGCTCCGTAGGCGCCGAAGGTGATGCCGTGACGGCGATAGAACAGGTCGACTTCAGCGCGCGTGGCGGCCAGTCGTTCAGCCGACGTGGTTTCCAGCCATCGCGCCACGCCTTCATAAGGCGGACGCACCGCGCCGTTCGCTCCCGAGCGCATTTCGTCGAATGTCTTAACCGCCATCCGGCATTCCGCCCCCTATCGAATCCCAATATAAGCAATCGTCGGGCCAACTAGAAAGCGGTCTTGGTCCGCCGCATCGGAGGAACGCCGTGAAACAGGTGCTGATCGAGCAATACGGCACGCCGTGGGAAGTGGCGCGTTGCGCGGAGGTGCCCGATGTCGGGGCACCTGAAGCGGACGAAGTGGTCTTCGACGTGCTGGCGTTTCCCATCAATCCCGCCGACTTGTGGTTCTGCAAGGGAAGCTACCGGCTTCGGCCGCCGCTGCCTGCGACGCCGGGGGCGGAGTGCGTCGGCCGCGTCACCGCGGCGGGCGCCGCGGTCAGGCACGTCAAGCCGGGCGACCTTGTCATCAATCTGCAGCGCGAGAACTGGACGCAGCGGCGCAAGGTGAAGGGCAGCGACGCGATCCCGCTGCCGGCCGGCATCGACCTCAGGCAGGCGGCGATGGTGCGCATCAATCCGCCGACCGCCGCGCTGATGCTGTCGGACTTCGTCGATCTCAAGGGCGGCGAGTGGGTGATCCAGAATGTTGCCAACTCGGCCGTCGGCCGCCTGGCGATCGTGCTGGCGCACCAGCGGGGCCTGCGCACCGTGAACATCGTGCGCCGGCCCGCGCTTGCCGACGAGCTGAGGCAGCTCGGTGCCGACCTCGTGCTGGTCGACGGCGACGATCTGGTCGAGCGCGTGGCGCGCGAAACCGGCGGCGCGAAGGTGAGGCTCGGCCTCGAGGCGATCGGCGGTGCGGCGAGCGGGCGCGTCGCCGACTGCCTCGCGGACGACGGCACGCTCGTGCATTACGGCTCGATGAGCGGGCAGAATCCCGACGTGAACCGCTCCAACTTCATCTATCGCGGCGTCAGGCTCACCGGCTTCATGCTCGGCCGCTTCCTCGCGCGCCGTACGCCGGAGAAGATCCGCGAGATCTATGCCGACCTCGCGCGGCAGGTGATGGAGGGCAGGCTGTTCGCGCCGGTGGATACGGTCTATCCGATCGACGGCATCAAGGAAGCGCTGCTGCATGCCGACAAGGGCGGCCGAAACGGCAAGATACTGGTCGCCCCCAACGGGCCGATCTGAACCGCAGAAGGAGGAGAGTGATGAGTTCCGACGTCGCAGAAGTCGAGAAGGTGCTGCAGACCTATTTCGACGGCCTTTACGAAGGCGATACCAGGAAGCTCGGCCAGGCCTTCCATCCGGCCTCGCATCTCTACAGCGTCGGCACCGACGGCAAGGCCGCGGACCTGCCGCGTACCGACTGGCTCAAGTGGGTCGAAAGCCGCGAATCGGGGAAGGCCAAGGGCAGCGAGCGGCGCGATCGCATCGTCTCGATCGACTTCTCGGGGCCGGCGACCGCCTTCGCCAAGGTCGAGTGCCAGCTGCCGCCGCGCTACTTCACCGACTATCTGACGCTGTTGAAGACGGATGGCCGCTGGCAGGTGATCGCCAAGGCCTTCCACACGGTCACGAAGGAATAAGGGATTAAGGACTAGTGAAAGGGATCGGACCGCGGGGCGGAAACCCGCGGTCCGTCCGGAACGTGCTTAGGGATTGGGATCCGACGCCAGGCGGACCTTGATCATCTTGTCGGGCGACGACACGGCGCCCGAGCCGGGCGCGCCCTTCTTGATCTTGTCGACGAACTCCATGCCGGAGACGACGCGGCCCCAGACCGTGTACTGGCCGTCGAGGAAGTTCGAATCCTTGAGGACGATGAAGAACTGGCTGCGCGCGCTGTTGGGGTCGCTGGTGCGCGCCATCGACACGGCGCCGCGGGTATGCGGTTCCTTGTTGAACTCGGCCGGCAGCAGGTCGCCCATGCCGCCCGAGCCGGTCCCGGTCGGATCGCCGGTCTGCGCCATGAAGCCGTCGATCACGCGATGGAAGACGATGCCGTCATACTTGTGCTCGAGCGCGAGCTTCTTGATCTGTGCCACATGCTTGGGGGCGAGGTCAGGGCGCATCTCGATGACGACGCGGCCATCCTTGAGGTCGATATAGAGCGTGTTATCAGGATCCATGGCAGATGCTGCTCCTGCTGACATGAGGAAGAGGGCGACGAAAGCGGAAATGAAGGCCAGACGCATGACGCACCCTCCGGGCGGTTGAAACCGCCCCGATGGACGGCGGCGCGACCATACCGGCAGGGCTTCGAAAGACAAGCGCGACCATCGGACGTGGCGGCCCCGACTCGCCGCCCGTCACTCGCCTGTTGTGCAACGATTACCGTGGCGGAACGCGCGCGATAGTGGCAAAAGTAAACTTGCGATTGGGTTGGGAGTCGGCAGCGATGCCGGCGCTGGTCGCGGCAAGTGGGAACGGCTTCAGCGGATTGGATAATGCCCGCCTCGAGCGGCGGGGACGGCTATCGCGATGATCGGCAGTCCCCCATCAGGACTCTTCGCGAACGTGCGGGCGCCGCTGCCGATGGCGCCGCCGCAGAGCCGCGTCCGCTGGAGGAGATCCTTCCCGAGCAGCGCGAGGCGGCACGCGGCCGCGACATGCAGGCAACCTGGCAGGCATTCTGCCTCGAGCGCTACGACACGGTCCGTACCGTGCTCGGCAGCCGCCGCTCGCCACCGGAGATCGCCTACCAGCTGGGCGAGGCGATCCATACCTATTTCCGGCCGCGGGGACTGACGCTGACCAGCCAGGAACTGCGCCGTCTGGTGGCGGAGCTGCTCGACACCGACCGCGGCAAGCAGGATGCGTCGCGGACGGCCGCGTCGCCGGTCCTGTCGCGTCCGTCTTCGCCTCAGCCCCCGCAGCCGTCGGCCGGCCCGGGGCCGACGACGGGCAGTGCAGACACGGGCAGCGCAGACACGGGTGGCGCAGGCAGGGGCGACGCGGGGACGGGTGACGGCCTGCCGTCGCACCTCGTGAGCTTCCGCAGCAAGGCCGGCATCGGGCCGAATGCCTGGACCGGCGACGAGCGTCCGGACGCGCCGCCGGCCGTCGCCGAAGCCGCGTTCGAGCCGCCGCCGTCGCCGCTGGTCGACGTTTCGGGCCAGGCCGGGATCGGCTTCGACCGGCTGCTTGCCCGTACGCTGGAACTGGCCAGGCCGCGGCTCGCGACCTCGGGCCGGTCGGCAAGCCGGGAAGAGGCCGTGCGGGCGATCGAGGCGGCGCTCGACGAGGTGGTGCGCGCCGAAGAGGCCGTGCCGCCGACCGACGAGATCCGCCAGCAGGTGGTCCTGGTTGCCCTCAGCGAGGTCTGCGGCCTCGGGCTCATCGACCGCCTGTGGGCCGACCGCAGCGTCCGAGCCGTCTTCGTCAACGGCCCGAAATCGGTGTTCGTCGAACGCGAGGGCGGCCTGGCTCCGGCGGCCGAACTGTTCCGTGACCAGGCGCATCTGCTCGAACTCGTCGAGCGCCTGGTGGAGCGGCCGGCGAGCGGCGTCGCGACGTTCCACCTGCGCGACGGCGGCACCGGAACCATCGTCTTTCCGCCCGCGGCGCCGGA
Source organism: Pseudomonadota bacterium (assembly GCA_018240685.1). GTDB lineage: Bacteria > Pseudomonadota > Alphaproteobacteria > Reyranellales > Reyranellaceae > Reyranella. The sequence continues at coordinate 7,578 of JAFEFG010000070.1, forward strand.
CGGCCCGGTCCTGACGCTGCGTCGCGCCGAACCCGGCAATGCCACGCTGGCGCGTCTGATCGCGGCAGGCCTGCTCGACCGGAAAGCGGCGGTGCTGCTGCGCATCGCCGTCCGGGCGCAGCTCAAGGTCCTGGTGACGGGCGAGACGGGGGCCGGCAAGACCGCGCTCCTGGCCGCACTCGGGCGCGACCTCGAAACCTCGGCCCGGATCGTGACGCTGGCGCGGCACCGGGAGTTCCGCTGGCCTGCCCCGGCCAAGGTCGAACTCGTGGCGTCCCGGGAAAGGAACTACGGGGCGCTGCTGGCGGCGGCGGAGAGCCTGCGGCCGCAGGTCCTCATCCTCGACTCGCTGCAGGCCGGCGACGCCGGACAAGCGGCCGCGCTCGTCGCCCGGGTGCCGTGCGGGGTGCTCGTCGCCTGCGAGTCCGTTGTTCCGACAGCCGAATTCATGCCAGCGGTCGATCTCCGGGTGCGGTTAGGACGCAGCCGCGACGGCTTGTTCCGGGTGGTCGCTGTGGAAGATTCGATGGGCGCCGTCGTTTCTGCCTATGAGGACGGGCATTTTCGCGTTCGGCCGCGGGCACCGGCCTTTGCCGACAAGGTTCGCGCCGCTGGCTTTGGTGAGGCGCTCGCCGCTATCCTGCGATAAGGACTGCGACTGGCCGCCACATACCTGCCACAGTCGAAAAGACATTACGAGTAAATCGCATATCTGGTAGGAACCGCTCTTAATTGCGGGGGATTTTGCGGGCCCAAGCTCCGAAGAGGCTGGCCCGCGGAAGGGACGGTTGCATGATCGGCAAGCGCGTTTTGGGCATTTTCGGATTTCTGTTGACCATCGCCGGCATTGGCATCGCCGCTGGCGCCCAAGCGCAGCCCGTCGTGGGCGTGCCCCACGACTGGCAGATGGCGTTCCCGCCATCCTACACACCCGTGATGGAGAGGCTCGCCTCTCTGCATGACCTTCTCCTCGTCATCATCACGCTGATCACGCTGTTCGTGGCGGCCCTGCTGATCTACGTGGTGTTCCGTTTCCACGCATCGCGCAATCCGACGCCGAGCGTCGTGACGCACAACACGGTGCTGGAGATCGCCTGGACGATCGTTCCCATCCTGATCCTGGTCGTGATCGCCATCCCGTCCTTCCGCCTGCTGTACTACGGCGACAAGGCGTTCGATGCGGCCTTCACCGTCAAGGTGACCGGCCATCAGTGGTACTGGCAGTACGAATATCCCGACCAGGGCAACTTCTCGATCGACAGCCGCATCCTCGCCGAGGCTGACCGCATCAAGCAGAAGCCGCAGATTCCGCGCCTCCTGGCGGTCGACGAGGAGATGGTGATCCCCGTGAACACCACGATCCGCATCATCGGCACCGGCGCCGACGTCATGCACGGCTGGACCGTGCCGGGCTTCGGCATCAAGAAGACGGTGATCCCCGGCCGCATCAACGAAGGTTGGATCAACGTGGAGCACGAGGGCTATTACTTCGGCGAGTGCTCGCAGATCTGCGGCAACGGCCACACCTACATGCCGATCGCGGTGCGGGTGGTCTCCAAGCCCGAGTTCGACAAGTGGGTCGAGCAGAAGAAGAAGGCCGCCGGCCTCATTCCGCCGACGGGCTTCGCCTCCGCCGTCATTCCCGCCAACCGCTAAGCGTTTCTCCTCAGGAGAGTAGTCCCATGGCCACGCACGCCGCCGCTGCCCATCACGACGACCACCATACGCCGACCGGCATCAAGCGGTGGTTGTTCAGCACGAACCACAAGGACATCGGCACGATGTACCTTGCGTTCTCGATCTGCACGGCCTTCATCGGCGCCGGCTTCTCGGTGCTGATGCGCCTCGAGCTGCTGCATCCGGGCGTACAGTTCTTCAATGCGGCGGACGGCACGCCCAACGGCCACCTGTGGAACACGGTCGTCACCGCGCACGGCCTGACCATGGTGTTCTTCGTGGTCATGCCGGCGCTGATCGGCGGCTTCGGCAACTGGTTCGTGCCGCTGATGATCGGGGCGCCCGACATGGCGTTCCCGCGCATGAACAACATCAGCTTCTGGCTGCTGCCGCCTTCGTTCCTGCTGCTGCTGCTGTCGGCGCTGGTCGGCGGCGGCGTGGGCACGGGCTGGACGATCTATCCGCCGCTCACCATCCAGCAGGGCGCCGGCATGGACCTGGCGATCTTCTCGCTGCATCTGGCGGGCGCGTCCTCGATCCTGGGCGCCATCAACTTCATCACCACCATCTTCAACATGCGCGCGCCGGGCATGACCCTGCACCGCATGCCGCTGTTCGCGTGGTCGATGCTGGTGACGGCGTTCCTGCTCCTGCTCGCGGTGCCGGTGCTGGCCGGCGCCATCACGATGCTGCTGACGGACCGCAACTTCGGCACGCACTTCTTCGATCCGGCCGGCGGCGGTGATCCGACGCTGTTCCTGCACCTCTTCTGGTTCTTCGGCCATCCCGAGGTGTACATCATGATCCTGCCGGCCTTCGGCATCGTCAGCCACATCGTGTCGACCTTCGCCCGCAAGCCGATCTTCGGCTATCTCGGCATGGCCTACGCGATGGTGGCGATCGGCGTCGTCGGCTTCATCGTCTGGGCGCACCACATGTACACGGTCGGCATGGACGTCGACACGCGTGCCTACTTCGTGGCGGCGACGATGGTGATCGCGGTGCCGACGGGCGTGAAGATCTTCTCCTGGATCGCCACGATGTGGGGCGGCTCGATCCGCCTCGAGGTGCCGATGCTGTGGGCGCTGGGCTTCATCTTCCTGTTCACCATCGGCGGTGTGACGGGCGTGGTGCTGGCCAATGCCGGCGTCGATTACGCCATGCACAACACCTACTACGTGATCGCGCACTTCCACTACACGCTGTCGCTGGGTGCGGTGTTCGGCATGTTCGCCGGCTTCTACTACTGGATCGGCAAGATGAGCGGCCGCCAGTATCCCAACTGGGCGGGCTACCTCCACTTCGCGGTGACGTTCTTCGGCGTGAACCTGACGTTCTTCCCGATGCACTTCCTGGGCCTGGCGGGCATGCCGCGCCACTACGTCGACTACCCGGATGCGATGTGGCACTGGAACTACATCGCCTCGATCGGCGCCTTCATCACTTTCGCCGGCGCCGTCTTCTGGCTGATCTTCGTGGTGTTCGGCACGCTGCTGTTCGGCCGCAAGGTGGGTGCGAACTACTGGGGCGAGGGCGCGACGACGCTCGAATGGACGGTCTCCTCGCCGCCGCCGTTCCACACCTTCGACGAGCTGCCGCACATCGCGCCCCAGGCGCATCACTGAGGACTTGGGCGGAGGCGCTGCCCGGCTTCGACGGCGGCGCCTTCGCGGTGAAAACGTGAAGACATGAGCGACACGGCACAAGGCTTCCTGACGGTATCGAGCGAGGCGGCGGCGCCGACGCAGGTGCGCGACTATGTCGAGCTCCTGAAGCCGCGGGTGATGTCGCTGGTGGTATTCACCGGGCTGATCGGCATTCTCATCGCGCCCGTGCACGTGAATCCGTTCGAGGCGGCGCTTGCCGTGCTCGCGATCGCGTTGGGCTCGGGCGCGGCGGGTGCCATCAACATGTGGTACGAGCGCGACCTCGATGCGCGGATGACGCGCACCTGCGGCCGCCCGCTGCCGACCGGTCGCGTTGCCCCCGATGATGCCCTCGGGCTCGGCGTGCTGCTGTCGATCTTCTCGCTGCTGCTGATGTCGCTTGCCGCCAATTTCGTGGCGGCCGCGCTGCTGGCGGCGGCGATCCTGTTCTACGTCTTCGTCTACACCGTGTGGCTCAAGCGGCGCACGCCGCAGAACATCGTGATCGGCGGTGCCGCCGGCGCGTTTCCGCCCATGATCGGGTGGGCCGCCGCAACCGGCGATGTCTCCGCCGTCGGGATCGCGCTGTTCCTGCTCGTGTTCCTGTGGACGCCGCCGCATTTCTGGGCGCTGTCCCTCTATCGCAGCGAAGACTATCGCCGCGCCGGCGTGCCGATGCTCCCGGTGGTGGCCGGCGCGCGCGAGACCAAGCGCCAGATGCTGATCTACACTGTCCTGCTGCTGCCGGTGGCGCTGGCGCCGACCCTGCTCGGGGCGGTCGGCTGGTTCTACGGGACTGTCGCCGCGGTGATGGGGCTCGCGTTCCTCGCCCATGCGGTGCGGGTCTGGCGGACGGCCGACGACGAGTCCGCCCATCCGGCGGCGCGTCGCATGTTCCGCTTCTCGCTGCTGTACCTCGCCACCCTGTTTGCGGCCCTGCCGCTCGACCTGGTGGCGAGCCGGGTCCTGAACGGATGATCGCCGCCATGGCCGATGACGATCGTCGCCCCGGCGACAGCGATATGCATCGCCGCCAGCGCGGCAAGAACCTGTTCATGCTCGGAGTGCTGCTGGCGATCGCGGTGGTATTCTTCATGCTCACCATGGTGCGTATGGGAGGCAAGCTATGAGCGGATCCCCTGCCAAGAAGCCCGTCGATCGCAACGCGCGGCTGGCCTGGACGATGGTCGCCGTCGCGGGCGGCATGCTGGGCCTCGCCTATGCCGCGGTGCCGCTGTACCAGGCGTTCTGCAAGGCCACGGGCTTTGCCGGTACACCGCTGATCGCGCAGTCCGACGATCACCCGGTCATCGCGCGGACGGTCGAGGTGCGCTTCGATTCGAACACCGATCCGAACCTGCCCTGGCGCTTCGAGCCGGTGCAGCGCGAGGTCAAGGTGCATCTCGGCGAGCAGAAGCTCGTCTTCTTCCGGGCCACCAACGTCTCGCAGCGGCCGATCGTGGGAACGGCGACCTACAACGTCACGCCGGAATCCTCGGCCCAGTGGTTCAACAAGCTGCAGTGCTTCTGCTTCACCGAACAGGTGCTGAAGCCCGGTCAGTCGGTCGACATGCCGGTGCTGTTCTTCGTCGATCCGGACATGGATAAGGATCGGCGCTACGACAATATCCGTACCATCACGCTCTCGTACACGTTCTACGAGTCGAAGACGGAGCGGGCGAAGACCTTGCTCGGCGGCCTGCCCGCCAAAGATACCGGAAAGGGTGGATGACCATGTCTGACGGCGCGCCAAAGCATCCTTATCATCTCGTCGATCCGAGCCCTTGGCCCGCGCTCGCGTCGCTGGCGGCGTTCATGCTGGTGTTCGGCTTCACGCTCGGCCTGCACCCCGACATGCTGGGGCCGCACGTCGAGAGCGTCGTCAAGACCGTCAACTGGTGGATCATCGCGCCGGGGCTGCTGCTCGTCCTCGCGGTCCTGTACTGGTGGTGGAGCGACGTCATCGTCGAGTCGCGCAAGTTCCACAATGCCGTGGTCCAGCTCGGCCTGCGCTACGGCATGATCCTGTTCATCGCCTCGGAAGTCCTGTTCTTCGTCGCCTTCTTCTGGGCGTTCTTCGACTCGGCGCTCTACCCGAACTCGCCGGAGATGCCGCTGCGGGCCGAAGCCGACGGCGGCGTGTGGCCGCCGAAGGGCATCTCGGTGATCGCGCCCTTCGACCTGCCGTTCATGAACACGCTGATCCTGCTGCTCTCGGGCACCACCGTGACCTGGGCGCATCACGCGATCCTGCAGGGCAACAAGCGTGACGCCGTGCGCGGCCTGCTGCTGACGGTCGTCCTCGGCCTCTGCTTCACCTCGGTCCAGGCGTTCGAATACATGCACGCCCCGTTCCACTTCTCGGAGAACATCTATTCGTCGACCTTCTTCATGGCGACCGGCTTCCACGGCTTCCATGTGCTGGTCGGCACGACGTTCCTGCTGGTCTGCCTGTTCCGGGCCATGAAGGGACAGTTCTCGCCCACGCACCATTTCGGCTTCGAGGCGGCGGCCTGGTACTGGCACTTCGTCGACGTCGTGTGGCTGTTCCTGTTCTTCTGCATCTACTGGTGGGGCTCCGGAAAGGCGCCGATTGCGCTCCACTGAGAAGCGCCAACCGTCTAAGATCAGAGCGGGCCGCCGGGAAGTTCCCCGGCGGTTCGTCTTTGGGGAGACCCGTCATGTCCAGCTGGCCCCGCCCGTCCCTCGCCGAGGTCATTCTGCGCGGCACCTGCCCCCGGTGCGGCCAGGGCAAGATCTTCCGCGGCCTGCTCGGCGTCGTCGACCGCTGCCCGGTCTGCAGTCTCGACCTGCGCGGCAGCGACACCGGCGACGGGCCGGCGGTGCTCGTCATCCTGGGCCTGGGCGCCGTCATCATGCTGCTGGTCTTCTGGGTCGAATTCCGCTTCGAACCGCCCTGGTGGTTGCATGTCCTGCTGTGGGTGCCGATCACCTTCGGCCTCGGCGTCTGGATGCTGCGCGTGCTGAAGACCTGGCTGATCGCGCTGCAATACGAGCATCGTTCGACGGCTCTCGACGACGAATAGCGAGCGGAGACACATGTTCCGACTGAGGCCGGCGTTCTGGCCCACCGTCTTCTCGGTGCCCGTCTTCATCCTCTGCATGGGGCTCGCCCTCTGGCAGATGGAGCGGCGCGAGTGGAAGCGCGACATCCTGGACCGCATCGCGGAGAACCGGGCCGCCGCGCCGATATCGCTGACCGAGCTCGTGAAGGGCGATCCGCTCGCCCATGAATACGGCCGCGTCCGCGTCGCCGGGACGTTTCTGAACGACAAGGAGTTCTTCCTCGCCGCGCGCAGCCTGAAGGACGACGTCGGCATGCACGTGATCACGCCGCTGCGCACCGCGGACGGGCCGATCGTGCTGTTCGACCGCGGCTGGATCCCGTCGGCGAAGAAGGATCCGGCGAAGCGGGCCGCGGGCCAGGTCGCCGGCCCGGTCGAGGTCGTGGGCGTCGTGCGGCGCACGCAGGAGAGGCGGCAGTTCGCGCCGGACAACGACCCGGCCAAGAATTTCTGGTTCCATGTCGACGTGCCGCTGATGCGCAAGATCGCGGGCGGCACTCCCGATCCCAAGCTCGACACCTTCTTCCTCGAGGCCGACGCGACGCCAAATCCCGGAGGCTTGCCGATCGGCGGACAGACGCGGCTCGACATCCCCAACGACCATCTCCAGTACGCGATCACCTGGTTCCTGCTCGGCCTGTCGCTGGTGGGCGTCTATCTCGCCTTTCACTGGGAGAACGGAAGGCTGAGCATCAACGGCCGCACCAAGGTCAGGACATGAGCGCGAACGGCTCCCCCGGTTCGGCCTATGCCGAGCTCGAGCGCCGCTTCCACCGGCTGAGCGCCATCAACCGCGCGGGCGCGATCCTGAACTGGGATCGTTCGACCATGATGCCCGACGGCGCCAGCTCGGATCGGGCCGACCAGCTGGCGACGCTGAACGTGGTCGCGCACGAGATCCTCGTGGCGCCCGAGATGCCGGCGCTGCTGGCGCGTGCCGAGGAGGAGAGGGCGCCGCTGGGCGTCTGGCAGACCGCGAACCTGCGCGAGATGCGGCATGTCTGGACGCACGCCAACGCGCTGCCGGCCGATCTGGTCGAGGCACGCACCCGCGCCACGGCAGCCTGTGAGATGGCCTGGCGTGAGGCGAAAAAGAACGCCAATTTCAAAGCTCTACTGCCGACTCTTGAGGAAGTGGTGAAGCTCACGCGCCGGGTGGGCGAGGCAAAGGCCGATGCCCTCGGCCTGCCGTTCTACGATGCGCTGCTCGACGAATACGAGCCGGGCGGCCGCAGCAGCCGCATCGATGCGCTGTTCGGCGAGCTGAAGGCTTTCCTGCCCGCCCTGCTGCAGCGCGTGGTCGAGCGGCAGAAGGCGGCCGGCGCGCCGCTGGCGCTCGATGGGCCGTTTCCGGTCGAAGCGCAGCGCCAGCTCGGCGAGGCGATGATCCGCGCCATCGGCTTCGACTTCGACCATGGCCGCCTCGACGTGTCGGCGCATCCGTTCACCGGCGGCACGGCCGAGGACGTGCGCATCACGACCCGCTACGACGAGCACGACTTCGCCCGCGCGCTCATGGGCGTGCTGCACGAATGCGGCCATGCGCTCTACGAGCTCGGCCTGCCGCGCGACTGGACGCGCCAGCCCGTCGGCAACGCCCGCGGCATGGTCCTGCACGAGAGCCAGTCGCTCCTGATGGAGATGCAGGCCTGCCGCAGCCGCGCCTTCATCGACTTCGCCGCACCGCGCATGCGCGAGGCCTTCGGCCGCAGCGGGCCGGCCTGGGAGGCCGGCAACATCCATCGCCTCTACACGCGCGTGAGCCCGGGCTTCATCCGGGTCGACGCCGACGAGGTGACCTATCCGCTGCACATCATGCTGCGCTACCGGCTGGAGCGCGCCATCCTGGGCGGCGACCTGGCGCTGGCCGATCTGCCCGGGGCCTGGAACGACGGCATGCGGGACCTGCTGGGCATCGTGCCGCCCAACGACAGCCTCGGCTGCCTGCAGGACATCCATTGGCCGGATGGGGCATGGGGGTATTTCCCGACCTACACGCTGGGTGCGCTGGCGGCGGCCCAGCTCTTCGCCGCGGCGCGCGCCTCCGTTCCGGCCCTGCTGGAGGCGATCGCGCGGGGCGATTTCGCGCCCTTGCTGGGCTGGCTGCGGACCAATGTGCACGGCAAGGGATCGATCGCCGATACCGACCGGATCCTCGTCGAGGCGACGGGCCGCCCCCTGGGAACGGCCGCGTTCAAGGCCCATCTGGAAAGCCGCTACTTGTCAGCGTAAGAGGGAGCCATGCTGGATCTCCGCCCGAACTGCGAATGCTGTGACAAGGACCTGCCCAACGGCGCTCCGGACGCGCTCATCTGCACGTTCGAGTGCACTTTCTGCGCCGATTGTGCCCGGACGCGGCTGGACGGGCTGTGCCCGAACTGCGGCGGCGATCTCGTAAAGCGCCCGACGCGGCCGGCCCGCATGCTGGCCAAGTATCCGGCCTCGACCAAGCGGGTCCGCAAGGACCATCCGGCCTGCCGGCAAGTGGCCTGACCAGCGACTGACATCCAACATGCGTTACATCAGTACCCGTCACGGTTCGCAGGGATCGCCTGCGCCGCTCAGCTTCCAGGAGATCATGCTCGCGGGCCTCGCCCGCGACGGTGGCCTCTACCTGCCCGAGAGCTGGCCGCACTTCTCGAAGGCCGAGATCGCGGCGCTGAAGGACAAGCCCTATGCCGAGGTGGCGTTCCGCGTCATGCGGCCGTTCATCGGCGACGCCTTCGACGAGCCGACCTTCCGCCGGCTGATCGGGGAAGCCTATGCCTCGTTCGAGACCCCGGAAGTGGCGCCGCTGAAGGCACTGGGCGACAGCGGCCTGCATCTGCTCGAGCTGTTCCACGGCCCCACGCTCGCCTTCAAGGACGTGGCGCTCCAGCTCCTCGGCCGCATGCTCGACCACACGCTGGCGGAGCGCGGCCAGCACGCGACGATCGTCGGCGCCACCTCGGGCGACACCGGCTCGGCCGCCATCGAGGCGGTGCGCGACCGCCGGACGATCGACATCTTCATGCTGCATCCGCGGGGTCGGGTGAGCGAGGTGCAGCGCCGTCAGATGACGACCGTTCTGGCGCCCAACGTGCACAACATCGCGGTCCAAGGCACGTTCGACGATTGCCAGGACCTGGCCAAGGCCTGCTTCAACGACCTGGCCTTCCGCGACCGTCATGCGCTCACGGCCGTGAATTCGATCAACTTCGCGCGCGTGATGGCGCAGATCGTCTACTACTTCTGGGCCGCGGTGAAGCTCGGCGCACCGGACCGGCCGGTGGCCTTCACGGTCCCCACGGGCAATTTCGGCAACGTCTATGCCGGCTACGCGGCGCGACAGATGGGGCTCCCGATCTCCCACTTCGTCGTCGCGGCCAACGCCAACGACATCCTCCCGCGCTTTTTCGAGCAGGGGGCGATGACCATGGCGGAGGTGATCCCCACATACAGTCCAAGCATGGACATTCAGATCTCCAGCAATTTCGAGCGCCTGCTGTTCGATCTCTACGGTCGGGACGGCAGGGCGCTGGCCGATGCCATGACCGCCTTTCGGGCCACCGGCACGCTGAAGGTCGGCGCCAATGCGCTGGGCGGCGTGCGCGAGCTGTTCGATGCCGGGCGGCTGGACGACGCGGGCACGCTTGCCGCGATCGCCGACTGCCGCAAGCGGTTCGGCGAGACCATCGATCCGCACACCGCCGTCGGCTACGCGGTGGCGCAGCAGCATCGGCGCGATCCGGCCATCCCCATGGTGGTGCTGGCGACGGCCCATCCGGCCAAGTTCCCCGATGCGGTCGAGAAGGCGACCGGCGTGCGGCCGGCCCTGCCGCCGCGACTCTCGGATCTCTTCGAGCGCGCCGAGCGCGTGGAAGGCCTGCCCAACGACGCGACCGCGCTGAAGGCGCTGATCGACGAGCGCATGTCCGCGATCCGCGGCTCCGCCCGCGCCGCCGGGCGGGCGCCGGCGAAGGCCCGCCCATGAGCGAGGTCAAGGTCACGACCCTCGGAAACGGTCTGCGGATCGCCGTCGACGAGATGCCGGAGGTCGAATCGGCGTCTCTCGGCGTCTGGGTCGCGTGCGGAACGCGGCACGAGACGGCGGAACTCAATGGCATGGCCCACATGCTCGAGCACATGGCCTTCAAGGGCACCCGGACCCGCAGCGCCCGCGCCATCGCCGAGGAGATCGAGAATGTCGGCGGCAGCCTCAACGCCTACACGGGCCGCGAGATCACCGCCTACCATGCATCGGTGCTGAAGGAGGACGTGGCGCTCGGCGTCGAGTTGGTGGCCGACATCCTGCGCAATTCGGTGTTCGATCCCGACGAGCTGCAGCGCGAGCGCGGCGTCATCCTGCAGGAGATCGGCCAGGCGCTCGACACGCCCGACGACGTGATCTTCGACCAGTTCCAGGAGGTCGCGCTGCCCGACCAGCCGCTGGGCCGGCCGGTGCTGGGGACCGCCGACTCGGTCGAGGCCATCGGCCGCGAGAATCTCTTCGCCTTCCTGGCGCGTCACTACACGGCGTCGAACATGGTCCTTGCCGCCGCCGGCCGGGTCGAACACGACCGCATCGTCGACCTGGCCGAGAAGTATTTCGGATCGGTCGCGCAGACTCCGGCAAACGCTCCGGGAACGATCCCGCTTTCCTATGTCGGCGGGGATGGCCGCGAGGTGCGGCCGCTCGAGCAGGCGCATCTGGTGCTGGGCTGCCAGGGCGTCGGCTATCGCGATCCCGACTACTACGCCAGCGTCGTCTATTCGACGCTGCTGGGCGGTGGCATGTCCTCGCGGCTGTTCCAGCGCATTCGCGAGGAGCGCGGCCTGGTCTACGGCATCCATTCGTTCAACGCCGCCTATGCCGACGGCGGTCTGTTCGGCATCTATGCCGGAACCGGTGAGGACGACCTGGCCGAGCTGGTGCCTGCGGTCTGCGAGGAGTTCGCCAACGTGGCCGACACCCTCACCGAGGCCGAGCTCATGCGGGCGCGTGCCCAGATCAAGGCCGGCACGCTGATGGCGCTGGAATCGAGCGGCGCGCGCTGCGAGCAGGCGGCGCGGCACCTCCTCATCCATGGCCGGCCGCTGCCCTATGCCGAGATCGTCGCGCGTATCGAGGCCGTCGACCAGGAAGCCGTTCGCCGCGTCGCGCGGCGGCTCCTCAAGGGAGAGTTGACGCTGGCCGCGCTGGGACCGATCGAGACCCTGGAGCCGCTCGACCGTATCGCCGCCCGTCTCGCGGCCTGAACGAGCGGCGCCGCCGCCGGGATCGATCCGCAAACCTTCGATCCGGGTTCGAGACGGCCTGAGAACGCAAAACACTTGCGGCCGATCCGATTGCAATCGGCTGTTGCGCTCTATCCTCATTCGATAGTGTTCGAACCGCGCTGAGCGCGCGGACAGACTCGTCTTCAATCGGGGGATACCAATGCGGGGGATAACCAGGGCAATCTGCGCTCGAGGCGTTTTCTTGTGCCTCGCGATGATCGGGGCAGGGGGCTCCGCCTTTGCGCAGACATCGCCGAAGCCGGAGCCCGGCGTGATTCGCGGCCCGGGGACGGATGGACCGATCAAGCGCGGAACGGCGCCCGGTTACGATCATCCCGATCAGTATATCGGCATACCGGGGAGGAAGATCGCCGACAACCTCGAGCCGGTCATCGAGCATCCGGACCAGTTCGACGAGGCGCGAAAGAAGCTCGCGGAGATCGAGAAGAAGACCGGCAAGAAGCCCAACATCTTCGTCTTCCTGCTCGACGACGTGGGCTGGATGGATTTCGGCTTCAACGGCGGCGGGATTTCGGTCGGCGCCAGCACGCCCGATATCGACAGGATCGCCTCCGAAGGGCTCATTCTGACTTCGGCCTATTCCCAGCCGAGTTGCTCGCCCACGCGGGCGACCATCCTGACGGGGCAATATCCCGTCCATCACGGCATCCTGCGGCCGCCCATGTATGGCGAGCCCGGGGGGCTCAACGGCAACATCACCGTCGCCGAGCTGCTCTCGAAGGAGGGTTATGTCACGCAGGCGATTGGCAAATGGCATGTCGGCGAGAACGAGGGCTCACAGCCCCAGAATGTCGGCTTCGACGATTTCCGCGGCTTCCTGTCGGTGTCCGACATGTACACCGAATGGCGCGATTCGCACTTCAATCCGGAAGTCGCGCTGAGTCCGACGCGCACGGCCTTCCTCGAGGAGGTGCCGTTCAACAAATATGACGTCCATGCGGTCAAGGGCGGCAAGATCGAGAATGTCGGGCTCATCACCGTCGACTACATCAAGGATCTCGACCAGCGCTGGGCGGACTACGGCGTCGAGTTCCTGAAGAAGCAGAAGGGGAGCGCCAAGCCGTTCTTCCTCTACTACGGCACCCGCGGCTGCCATTTCGACAATTATCCCAACGCCTACTACGCGGGCCGCTCGCGCGCGCGCAACAGCTATACCGACTGCATCGTCGAGATGAACGATATCTTCGCGCGCCTCTACAAGACGCTCGCCGAGACGGGCGAACTCGACAACACGCTCATATTCTTCACCTCGGACAACGGCCCCGAACAGGAGATCGAGCCGCATGGCCGCACGCCGTTCCGGGGCGGCAAGGGCTCGACCTGGGAGGGCGGCGTGCGCGTCCCCACCTTCGTCTACTGGAAGGGCATGATCGAGCCGCGCAAGTCGGAAGGGCTGTTCGATCTGTCGGATATCTTGCCGACGGCCCTGTCGCTTGCCGGCAAGCCGGGGGCGGCGCTCTCGGGGCTGGTCAAGAAGGATCACTATATCGACGGGCTCGATCAGGCCTCGTTCCTGGTGGCAAAAAACGGCAATTCGAACCGGCGCAGCATCCTCTACTTCTGGAACGACAAGCTGTCGGGCGTGCGCCTCGACGAGTTCAAGGCGTTCAATCTGGTGCAGCTGCCCTTCGCCTTCACCCGCAACGGCAATCACGGCGGCTTCACGGGATCGGTGGCGGAAACGGCAGGCGGGACGGTGTTCAACCTCTACGCCAACCCGCAGGAGGATAACTCGATCGCGATCCGGCACATTCCGATGTCGATCCCGCTGCTCAGCGAGACCGATCGCTATGAGGCGGTGCTGAAGAAATTCCCGCCGCGAATACAGATCGGGTTCCAGTAAGGGGAGGGATGGAGGACGCCGCAGCGTCTTCATCCGGTTTCTCAATGTCGTCTTCTTCCGGGGCACAGGCCGGCCTATCCGGCAGCCGTTTCCTGAGAAATCACATTCAAAATAAAATATATAAATATCAATATATTATAAGAAATATCTAATGTTTTTCTTCAGATAGAAACGTCCTTTCCGGCAAAAGAAAAGCCCGCCTGCCGGCGGGCTGTTCCTTCGCTCTTCCTGGCTTCAGGCAGCCTTGGCCAAGCCAACCGATTTTTCCCGCGGCGGCACGCCGATCGCGGCGCGTGCAAGCACCGCTTTCACCTCGCTCGAGTGGCGGATGAGATTGTAGCGCAGCGAAGTGTAGATATTCACGGGGAACGGCATGTTGGCGTTGAAGTCGATGATCAGCACGACGCGCGTTTCCTTGGTCTGGTTCTTGACCCAGTGCTCGCGTGTGTCGTCGAACACCAGCGGCACGCCTTCCTGCCAGTAGAAGTGGTGGCCGCCGATCTCGATCCAGCACTTCTCCGGCTCCTTCTTCGGGACGATAAGCGGATAGTGGAACCGGATCACGCCCGCTGCCGAGCCTCGGTGCGGCACGATCTCGGCGCCGCCGGCGAGGATGCTGAACAGCGCCGTGTGCACGCCGGGGATTCGGTTGATCGCCTCGTAGGTGTCCGGCACGGCCGCGGTGTTTTCCTTCACCTCGTGGCCCCAGATCTTCAGGAGATAGGTTCGCCAGGCACGACCGGGAACGAACAGGTCGCGCGGATGGACTTCGTGGAGAGCCGGAATGTCTTCGTGATGGCTCAGGAGGTAATCGAGGTCGGCCTTGATCTTGTCATGGACCTTGCTGAGTTCCGTCAGGACCGGAAACGCCTTGATCGCTTCCTCGCCAGCCAGCGGCAACTTGGGCATGCGACGCAGAATGAGATCTGACATCTTCAGGTTGAACTTTTCAGCTGGCTCCTGGGGTATCCAGATGTGCTTCGTCAGATAGAACCGGCCTTTTTGACCGATGTTCGAAATGTCGTTGTCCATGACGAGATCCAGTTCTCCTTATCTATTCAACTTCATCCTCTGGAAGACCTTTTTCAAGATGTTGATTTGAGGAGAAGCGGGACGGATTGTCCTGAAAACCAACATCAAGCCTCGGAAATCATGGAACAAATCGTGATGCAGGCATAATATTCAAGTCGAGATGTTCCGTTTCGCCGACGTTCCTCTGTCGCTATCGGGAATGACCCGCATTTCGGGCCGGCGGGTCTATCTGCGTGCTCCCAGCATGGAGGATTGGCCGGAGTGGGCGGAACTGCGGGCACGCAGCCGTGCGTTCCTCACTCCCTGGGAACCGACCTGGCCGGAAGACTCTCTCGGCCGCGATCATTTCCGGCGCCGTCTTCGCCAGCAGGTGCGGGAATGGCGGGCGGGCGAGGCCTACGGGTTTTTCGCCTTCCTGCACGAAGGCCGGCGCCTGGTCGGCGGCATCAACCTCAGCAACGTGAGGCGCGGCGTCGCCCAGACAGCATCGATCGGCTACTGGATGGGTCAGCCCTATGCGGGGCAGGGCCTGATGACCGATGCCTTGCGCGCGCTCCTGCCATTCGCTTTCGACGAACTACGCCTGCACCGGCTCGAGGCCGCCTGCCTGCCACACAACGAGCCGTCGAAGGCCGTTCTGTCCAAGGTGGGCTTCCATGAGGAGGGGCTTGCGCGGCAATATCTGCGGATCAACGGCCATTGGGCCGACCACCTCCTCTTCGCGCTGCTGCGTATCGATTACGACGCGATGCTGAGGTCGGCCGGCTGACACAGAAAGGCCGATCGCACGCGAGGAAACGCTCATGCGCAATCTGACGCCGGCCACCATCACCCAGGCCTTCGCCGAGTACGCCAGGAACGCCCCGTCGGCGCGCACGCGCGACCTCCTGGTCAGTCTCGCCGGCCATCTGCACAGCTTCGTGCGCGACAACAAGGTCACACAGGAGGAGTGGGGAGCCGCCATCGACGCGCTCACTCGCGCGACCGGGTTCACTGACGACAAGCGCAACGAATACATCCTCTTTTCCGATCTCCTGGGCGTGTCCTCGCTGGTGGACATGGTGAATGCGGCGACCTCCGGGACGCCGTCCTCGGTGCTGGGACCGTTCCACATCGAAGGCGCGCCCGAGCTGCCCAACGGCGGCGATCTGTGGAAGGGCCAGGTCGGCGAGCCGCTGGTCGTGAGCGGCCGCATCGTCGACGAGAAGGGACGGCCCGCGACCGGCACGGTGCTGGCGCTGTGGCAGAACTCCGGCAACGGCCTCTATGCCCAGCAGGACCCGAAGCAATCCCCGACGAACTACCACGCGCGCCTGACCGTGGCGCCCGACGGGACCTTCGCCTTCTCGACGGTGCGGCCGGTCTCCTACAAGGTGCCGGACGACGGCCCCGCCGGCGACATGCTGCGCGCGCTCGGCCGCGATGCCTGGCGTCCCGCACACCTGCACATGATCGTCCATGCGCCCGGGCGAAAGCCTCTCATCACGGAGTTCTTCCCCGAGGACGACGCCTATCTCGACCGCGATGCCGTGTTCGGCGTGCGCGGCGCCCTCGTGCTGCCGTTCCGGCGGGCGAGCGAGCGCTCGGCGCTGCCGGCGACCCTCGTCGCGCGCGAATCGCTGCCGCTTCCCGTGTGGACGGCCACCATCAACCTCACCCTGCCGTCGGCTTGATGTCGATCTCGGGTGCGCCCGTCCGCGTGCGTGGCGTCTCCAAGCAGTACGGCAACGGCGTCGAGGCCCTGAGGGGGATCTCGCTCGATATCGGTGCAGGCGAGTTCGTCAGCCTGCTGGGGCCGTCGGGCTGCGGCAAGACCACGTTGCTGCGCATCATCGCGGGCCTCGCGTCGGCGACTGCCGGCAGCGTCGAGCGGCCGGTCGGGCGGGGCGAGACGGGCTTCGTCTTCCAGGAGCCGACGCTGATGCCGTGGGCGACGGCACTCGCGAATGTCGAGCTGCCGCTCAAGCTCGCGGGCGTGGGGCGGGCCGAACGCCGGGCGCGGGCCGGGGAGGCCCTGGCCGGGGTCGGCCTCGCCGGCTTCGGGAACAGCTATCCGCGCGAGCTTTCCGGCGGCATGAAAATGCGCGTGTCGATCGCCCGCGCGCTGGTCACCGAGCCGAGGCTCCTGCTGATGGACGAGCCGTTCGCGGCGCTCGACGAGATCTCGCGCTACCGCCTCAATACCGATCTCCTGGCGCTCTGGCAGCGCCGGCGCTTCACCGCCGTCTTCGTCACCCATTCGGTGTTCGAGTCGGTGTTCCTGTCGCAGCGCATCGTCGTCATGAGCGCCCGCCCGGGGCGCATCACGTCGGCGCTCGACGTCGAGGCCTCCTATCCGCGCGAGGAGGCGTTCCGCACCTCCGCCGAGTATGCCGCCGCCTGCCGCCGCGTCTCGGCCCACTTGGGCGAGGCGATGGCGGCATGAACGCCCGGATCATCGCGCCCCTGATCCTGGGTGTGCTCGTGCTCGCGGCCTGGGAGGAGGCGGTGCGCGCTTTCGCGATTCCGCCCTACGTGCTGCCCGGTCCGATCCTGATCGCGCGCACGCTGGTGTCCGACTGGAGCATCCTGGCGCCCTCGCTCTGGGTCACGCTCGCCATCACGCTGGAGGCGCTTGCCGCCGCGGTCGTCGTGGGCGGTCTTCTTGCCGTGCTGTTCTCGCTCTCGCGCTGGATCGAGCTCTCGTTCTTTCCTTACGCCATCATCCTGCAGGTGACGCCGATCGTGGCGATCGCGCCCCTGATCATCGTGTGGGCCAACGACGTCGACCTGTCGCTGCTGATCTGTGCCTGGCTGGTGGCCTTCTTCCCGATCCTCTCGAACACGATCCTCGGCCTGCGATCGGTCGATCGCAATCTGCTGAGCCTGTTCGAGCTCTATGGCGCCGGCCGCTGGCGGACGCTCGTCCATCTGCGCCTGCCGGCGGCCCTGCCTTACTTCCTGGGCGGTCTGCGCATCTCCGGCGGGCTGGCGCTGATCGGCGCCGTCGTTGCCGAGTTCGTCGCCGGCACGGGCGGCAATGCGTCCGGCCTCGCGTGGCGCATCCTCGAAGCCGGCTATCAGCTCAAGGTGCCGCGCATGTTCGCGGCGCTCGCCCTCATCTCGGCCACCGGCATCGCGATCTTCCTCGCCTCGACGCTGCTTTCCCACCTTCTGCTGCGGCGCTGGCACGAGTCGGCGCTCGACGCCCCGGAGTAGCCGGCCGGCCCGGCCGGGAAGACTAGCGCCCGCTGCGCCGCGCCGGACGGCCGCGCGAGCCGGAGCCGGTGCGCACGCCGCGGAACACGCGGCTGTTCTGCATCTTGCCGAGGTTGATGCCGGCCGACGCCGCGACCGCCTGGCCCGGCAGTTCGAGTTCGTTGGCCTCGAGCCGCCGGATCTCGTCGCGCAGGCGCGCCGCTTCCTCGAATTCGAGGTTGGCGGCGGCGTCGCGCATGCGCTTCTCGAGCTCGGCGATGTGGCTGCGCAGATTGTGCCCGACCAGGTGCACGTCGCCCGAGACGCCGGTATCGACCGTATAATGGTCGCGCTCGGCGGTGGACTGCAGGATCTCGGCGATGTTCTTCTTCACCGAGGCCGGCGTGATCCCGTGCTCCTTGTTGTACGCGATCTGCTTGGTGCGGCGCCGCTCGGTCTCGGCCATGGCGTACTTGATCGAATCGGTCATCTTGTCGGCGTAGAGGATGACCCGGCCCTCGACGTTGCGGGCGGCGCGGCCGATCGTCTGCACGAGCGATGTTGGCGAGCGCAGGAAGCCTTCCTTGTCGGCGTCGAGGATCGCCACCAGCGCGCACTCCGGGATGTCGAGGCCCTCGCGCAGGAGGTTGATGCCGACCAGCACGTCGAAGGCGCCGAGCCGAAGGTCGCGGATGATCTCGATGCGCTCCAGCGTGTCGATGTCGGAATGCAGGTAGCGGCAGCGGATGCCGGCTTCGTGGAGGTATTCGACCAGGTCCTCGGCCATGCGCTTGGTGAGCACGGTCACCAGCACGCGCTGTCCCTTCTTCGCGCAATCCTTGCACTCGGCGATGAGGTCGTCGACCTGCTTCTCCACCGGGCGGATGATGACGGTCGGATCGATCAGGCCCGTGGGCCGGATCACCTGCTCGACGAAGATGCCCTGCGTGCGCTCCATCTCCCACGGGCCGGGCGTGGCGCTGACGAAGGTCGTCTGCGGGCGCAGGGCTTCCCATTCCTCGAACTTCAGCGGCCGGTTGTCGATCGCCGACGGCAGACGGAAGCCGAACTCGGCCAGGACGCTCTTGCGATTGAAGTCGCCGCGGAACATGCCGCCGATCTGCGGCACCGTGACGTGGCTTTCGTCGACGATCAGGAGGGAGTTCTCGGGAAAGTATTCGAACAGCGTCGGCGGCGGCTCGCCCGGCTTGCGGCCGGTGAGATAGCGCGAGTAGTTCTCGATGCCGGCGCAGGCGCCCGTCGTTTCCAGCATCTCGATGTCGAACAGCGTGCGCTGCTCCAGCCGCTGCGCCTCGAGCAGGCGGCCGGCGCGATTGAACTCGGCGAGGCGCTGCTTGAGGTCGGTCTTTATCTGCTCGATCGCCTTGTTCATCGTCGGCTTCGGCGTCACGTAGTGGCTGTTGGCATAGACGATGATGTCGTTCAGCGTGACTGCCTTCTCGCCTGTCAGCGGATCGAACTCGGTGATCGAGTCGATCTCGTCGCCGAACATCTCGAAACGCCAGGCCTTGTCCTCGTAGTGAGCGGGGAACAGGTCGATCGTGTCGCCGCGCACGCGGAAGGTGCCACGTTGGAAGGCGTTGTCGTTGCGCTTGTACTGCTGCTCGACGAAGCGGCGCAGCAGGGTGGTGCGGTCGATCTTCTGGCCCTTGTGCAGGCGGAAGGTCATCGCCTGGTAGTTCTCGAGCGGGCCAATGCCGTAGATACAGGACACCGAGGCCACGATGATCACGTCGTCGCGTTCCATCAGCGCGCGGGTCGCGGCGTGGCGCATGCGGTCGATCTGCTCGTTGATCGACGAATCCTTCTCGATGAAGGTGTCGGTGCGCGGGACGTAGGCCTCGGGCTGGTAGTAGTCGTAGTAGGAGACGAAGTACTCGACCGCGTTCTCCGGGAAGAAGCCCT
>JAFEFG010000071.1 GCA_018240685.1 Pseudomonadota bacterium
GTGCTGGTCGCGTTCGGCGTCCTGATCGTCGGCATGATCACCGGCATCGACGGATCGGGATTCGCCGGCCTGCCGCTCACGGGGTCGCTCTCGGGCGCGCTGGGACCGGCCGTCGGCATCGACGTCACGACGCTCTGCGCCGTGGGGCAGATGGGCGCGGTCTGGACCGGCGGCGGCACGCTGATCGCCTGGTCGTCGCTGATCGCCGTCGCGGGCTTCGCGCGCGTGCCCGTCCTGGTGATGGTGCGCATGCTGCTGGTCCCCGTCCTGACCGGACTCGCGGCGTCCACCTTGTTCGCCGTGATGTTCTGGGGTTGAGTCGAAAGCTGGAGCAACGACCGTGAAGAAAGTCCTGAAGCTGGAGCGCAATGAAGCGCGCCACATGATCGTCGCCGCCATCCGCAAGGCGGAGGAGATCGGCGTGCTGGAGACGGTGTGCATCACCGACGAGGGCGGTTACCCGCTCGCCCTCGAACGCATGGACGGCGCCCGCGTGACGGGGCCGCAGATCGCCTGGAACAAGGCCTTCACGGCGGCCGGCCACAAGCGCTCGACCCATCTGTTCAATCAACCGCCCAACGGTCCGGCGCTGCCCGGCAATGAGGCATTCGGCATCCAGTGGAGCTTCGAGGGCCGGTTCGCCGTCTTCGTCGGCGGCTTTCCCGTCGTGGTCGATGGCGAGGTGATCGGCGGCGTCGGGCTGAGCGGCGGCAACGGCGAACAGGATACGGCCTGCGGCATCGCTGCCTTGCAGGCGTTGCAGGAGTTGCTGGGCGGCAGGCACAGCGTGCTCGTGCAGGCAGACATCAAGAAGTAGGAACGCGCCCTCGGAACGCGGGGCCGGCGGCACATGGTGCCGCTTCAAGCCTACCGACCGTAAGGGCTTTATTGCGGTACCGGCCGCCGCCGCCCGCTCCTTCACCGGAGCGTGACCGGATGATCTTGCCGACCAGCCGGTCCGATCTTACGTCGCTCCTGTTCCGAGGCTAGAACCGGTCAGCCCTGCCGGGCGCGGGGCGTCGACGGACGACGCAGGAGTTGAAGAGAGTAAGGCAAGGTATGGAAGCGCCCGACGGTCTGCCGGTTCCGCAGCGCTACTGGGCGATGCTGACGGTGGCGCTCGCCCTCGTCATGGCGGTCCTGGACGGAGCCATCGCCAATGTCGCGCTGCCCACGATCGCAGCCGACGTGCAGGCAAGTCCCGCAGCTTCGATCTGGGTGGTGAATGCCTACCAGATCGTGATCACCATCTCGCTGCTGCCGCTGGCGTCACTTGGTGAGCATTACGGCTATCGTCGCGTCTACCAGGTGGGGCTGGCGGTGTTCACCGTGGGGTCCCTGGCCTGCGCTCTATCCGGGTCGCTCTTCTCGCTCACGGGCGCACGCCTCGTGCAGGGATTCGGCGCGGCGGGCATCATGAGCGTGAACGGCGCGCTCGTCCGCTATATCTACCCGCGCCATCAGCTCGGCCGCGGGATCGGGCTCAATGCCTTGATCGTCGGCGTCTCCTCGGCACTGGGGCCGACGGTCGCGGCGGCGATCCTGTCCGTCGCGTCGTGGCCGTGGCTGTTCGCGGTGAACGTGCCGATCGGCGTCGTGGCCTTCGCCATCGCGGCGCGTTCCCTGCCGGTCAATCCACGCACCGGCCAACGCTTCGACATCGTCAGCGCGGCGCTCAGTGCGGCGACCTTCGGCCTGCTGATCATCGGTATCGACGGGCTGGGGCATGGCGAGAGCGGCTGGCTCGCAAGCGTCCAGCTCGTCTTGGCGTTGATCACGGGCGCCGTGCTGGTGCGACGGCAGCTTGCGCTCTCCTCGCCGCTGCTCCCCATCGATCTGCTGCGTATCCCCATCTTCCGCTTGTCGATCCTGACCTCGATCGGCTCCTTCGGGGCGCAGATGCTGGCGTACGTTTCGCTGCCCTTCTATCTGCAGAACACGCTCGGTCTCGGCGAGGTAGCGACCGGACTGCTCATGACGCCCTGGCCGCTCATGACGGCGATCGTGGCGCCGATCGCGGGCCGGCTCGCCGACCGCTATCCGTCCGGCATCCTGGGCGGCATCGGCCTTGCCGCGATGGCCGCGGGGCTGGCGCTGCTGGCGGCGCTGCCGGCGCATCCATCGACCGTGGACATTGTCTGGCGCACGACGCTGTGCGGGCTCGGCTTCGGCTTGTTCCAGTCGCCCAACAACCGCACGCTGCTTTCCGCGGCGCCGCGCGAGCGGTCCGGGGGGGCGAGCGGCATGCTGGCGACGGCACGCCTGTTCGGCCAGACCACCGGCGCGGCGGTGGTGGGCGTCCTGTTCGGCCTCTATCCCGGCTCGAGCATTCCGCTGGCGATCGGGCTGGGAGCAGGCGTTGCCGCGGTCGCCGCGATGCTCAGCCTTCTGCGCGTGCGGCACCAGTAGGCGCAGCGGCACCTCAGGCCTGCGATCCTGCTCGTTCGGATGGGCGCTTGATCTAGGTCAAAGCTCGGCATCGGCGTTGCGTATGTAGAATTGCACCGATCCTCATGGCGGGCGGGATGACGATCTGCGCATCGCATCCGGCGCCTGCCGCGTGCGGCGGGACCGTCGCACTTTATCGAGCGGGGCGGTATGAACGATCACGACGACACGCTTCCTGCTCCGCTGGCCGCTGACGCCCTGTTCCGGCGGTCGGATCTCTCCAAGCTGGCCTTCGCCACGACGCGCGATCTCTCGCCGGCACCGACCCTGGCGGGCCAGAAGCGTGCGGAGGAAGCCATCCATCTGGGCACGAGCATCCGCGCGCGTGGCTTCAACATCTTCGCTCTCGGGGCCACCGCTGCCCGCATCTCGTCGTCGCTGCGCAAGCTGCTCGAGGCGGCGCCGCAGCCTCCCAAGCCGCTGTCGGACTGGGTCTACGTCAACAATTTCGCCGCGCCGCACCGTCCGGTCGCGATCGCATTGCCGGCCGGCCGAGCCTTGCCGCTTCAGAAAGCGGTCAGGAAGCTGATCGACGACCTTCGCGCAACGCTTCCGGCGCTGTTCGAGAGCGAGGACTATCAGCGTCGCCGCGCGGCCATCGACGCGTCGATGCGGACCGGCACGCAGAAAGCGTTCCAGGCGCTGGGCGACAAGGCGACGGCGCAGGGGGTCGCCATCCTCCGGACGCCGATGGGTTTCACGGTGGCGCCGATGGAAAAGGGCGAAGTCGTCGACGCGGAGGCGTTCGACAAGTGGCCCGAGGACCGGAAGAAGGCGACGCGTGAGGCCATCGCCGGCATCGAGAAGGAGATGGAGGAGACGCTCCGCTCCATTCCGCGGCTGGAGAAGGAGCGGCGCGACGCCGTGCGCGCCCTCGATCAGGAGACGGCTCGTTTCGCGATCGGCCAGGAAATCGAGGAGGTGCGGGCGGCCTTCGCCGATCTCCCGCGCGTCATCGAGCATCTGGACGGCGTACGGGACGACCTGCTGCAGCACGTCCAGCTCTTCCTCACCCAGCAGGAGGACGGGGTGGGCGAGCGGGTCGACGCCATGCGGCTCGGCCATCCTTTCGAGCGCTACGACATCAACGTCATCGTGAGCAACGAATCGGATGGCCGGGCACCGGTCGTCGAGGAGCTCAATCCGACGCTGGGCAATCTGCTGGGGCGCGTCGAGCACATGTCGCTGCAGGGCGCGCTGGTCACGAATTTCCGGATGATCAAGGCGGGCTCGCTGCATCGCGCCAACGGCGGCACGATCGTGATCGACGCCCGCAGCCTGTTCAGCGAACCCTATGCCTGGTCGGCCCTGAAGCGGGTGCTTATTCGGCAGGAAATCGTCATCGAGGACCTGGCCCATATCGCGGGCTTCGTGTCGACGGCGACGCTCGAGCCGAGCCCCATTCCTCTCGACGTCAAGGTGATCCTGTTCGGCGAGCGCTGGATCTATTACCTCCTTGCCGCCCTTGATCCCGAGGTCGTGCAGCATTTCAAGGTGCTGGCCGACTTCGACGACGAGATCGACCGGTCGCCGGAGAACGAGGCGCTGCTGGCACGCGTGCTGGGCGGTCTCGCCGCGGAGTCCGGGCTGCGGCCGCTCGACCGCGGGGCCGTCGAAGCCGTGATCGAGCGGGCGGCGCGCCTTGCCGACGACTCGGCCAAGCTGTCGCTGCTGGCCGAGCAGATGCGCGACATCGTGACCGAAGCGGATTACTGGGCGGCCGCGGCCAAGCGCGACCTCATCGTCCGCGAGGACATCGAACGCGCGGTCCTGGGCCAAAGGCATCGGGCGTCGCGGATCGAGGAGCGGGCGCGGGAGATGATCCTGCGCGACGTCGCCCTGATCGCAACCGATGGCAGCCGCGTCGGCCAGATCAACGGCCTTTCCGTCATCCAGCTCGGTGGCTTCTCCTTCGGCCGTCCGTCGCGGATCACGGCGCGCGTCAGTCCCGGTGCGGGCAGGATCGTCGACATCGAGCGCGAGGTCGAGCTCGGCGGGCCGATCCACTCCAAGGGCGTGCTCATCCTGTCGGGCTTCATCGCCGGCCGCTATGCGCAGCAGGCACCGATGTCCCTCCATGCGAGTCTGGTCTTCGAGCAGTCCTACGGCGGCGTGGAGGGAGACAGCGCATCGGTGGCCGAACTCTGTACCCTGCTTTCCGCGCTGGGGCAGATCGCGCTGCGCCAGGATCTCGCTGTCACGGGGTCGGTCAACCAGCATGGCGACGTGCAGCCGATCGGCGGCGTGAACGAGAAGATCGAAGGCTTCTTTGACGTCTGTGCCGCCCGCGGGCTGACCGGCCATCAGGGTGTGCTGATCCCGGCGTCGAACGTTCAGCACCTCATGCTGCGCCAGGACGTCGTCGATGCCTGCCGCGGCGGCCGGTTCTCGGTCTTTGCCGTCCGCACCGTCGACGAGGCGATTGCGCTCCTGTGCGGCCGGCCGGCCGGTCTGCGGGATGCCGACGGGCACTATCCCGAGGGCAGCGTCAATCGAGCGGTCGAGGCGAGCCTGATGCGCTTCGCGGCGGCGCGCCGGGCGCTGGCGGCCAACGGCAAGACCGGACAGGAGCATTGACCATGGCACGCCCATCCCCCTATCGCCGGGCGGTCCTTGCCATGGGGCCCGGCGCCGTCGATCGGCAGACCCTGCGCGAGATGGTCGAGTTCGCCCGGCTGCTCGACCTCGAGATGCTGGGGCTCTTCGTCGAGGACGAAACCATGCTCGGTCTCGCTGACCTGCCATTCGCGCGCGAATTGAGGCTCCCCGACCATGCCTGGCATCGGTTCGACGCCGGGCGTATGGCGGCGGAGCTGGATGCTGCCGCTGCCGAGGCGCGGCGTCTGTTCGAACAGGAGAGCGCCGCTCACGGTCTGCCGCGGCGCTTCGAGATCCGCCGCGGCGATCCGGCGGCCGTCCTCGGCACGCTCGCGGCGACGGACATCCTCGTGGTGGGCGAGCCGGAGAGCGGCGCGGGCATGGCCACCACGACGATCACGCGGGTCCGGCGCGCGGCCCTGCAGTCGTCGGCGACCATCCTGATTCTGCCGCCGGTGGCGATGGTCGGCTCGGGCCCGGTCGCGCTGCTCGCTGCCGGCACATCGGATCCCGCCTTCGCGCTGGCTTCCCATGTTGCCGCGGCGGTCGGTGAGGAGCTTGTGATGGTTGCGTCGCCGGGAGACGTCTCGCCCGCCGAACTCGTCGCCTGCTTCGACCGCGACCTGCACAGGGGACACGAGCGCCTGGTCGTCATGGCGCGGGGCGCCTCCGGCCTCTCAGAGGAGGCGATGCTCAAACTCGCGGCTGCCCGCTGCGTTCCCGTCCTGGTGATCGAAGCGCCGGGGCGGAAGGAAACGCCGCCCGGCAATGACACGGCGTCGGCTGGCCGACGAAACCCCTCACGCTAGCTGGACGCCGCGATAGCGCCAAAGGCGCTGCGGCCGCAAATGGAGCGGCGATCGCGCTTTAGAGCCAGGGCATGTCCTGGCGCTGCGCCGCCTCGAAGCGGGCGATGTCGTTTTCGTAGCCGAGCGTGAAGTTGATCGAATCGGTTCCCTTCAGGAGCATTTCCTTGCGGAAGGAGTCGATCTCGAACGTATCGGTCTTTCCGTCCGGTCCCTTGACGGTCTGGCCGGCAAGGTCGATCGCGAGGCCGGCGCCTGGCAGCTCGTGCAGGATGACGCGCAGCCGCGCGACGCGGTCGGCCGGCAGGCGGATCGGCAGGCAGCCGTTCTGGAAGCAGTTGTTGAAGAAGATGTCGCCGAACGACGGTGCGATGAAGGCGCGATAGCCGTTGTCGACCATGACCGTGACGGCGTTCTCGCGTGAGGAGCCGCAGGCGAAGTTGTGGTTGCCAACAATGATCTGCGCGCCTTTGTAGGCCGGATCGTTCAGCGTCACGCCCTCGCGCGGGCGACCGTTCGGATCGAGGCGCATGTCGTGGAAGAAGCCTTCCACCTGTTGCTCGCGCGGCCTGCCGAGATAGCGCGCCGGGATGATCTGGTCGGTGTCGACGTTCGGCTGGTCGATCGGCACCGCGACGGCGGACAGCGTGGTGAACGGGTCCATGGCGATCCTCCTCAGCCCAGCATCTTGCGTACGTCGGTGAAATGGCCGGTCACGGCGGCGGCGGCGGCCGTCGCCGGGCTGACGAGATGGGTGCGCACGCCGCGGCCCTGGCGGCCGACGAAGTTGCGGTTCGAGGTCGAGGCGATGCGCTGGCCGGGCAGGCCGGTATCGCCGTTGACGCCGATGCACATCGAGCAGCCCGGTTCGCGCCACTCGAAGCCGGCGTCGCGGAAGATCCGGTCGAGACCCTCCGCCTCGGCCTGCGCCTTGATGAGGCCCGATCCCGCCACGACCCAGGCCGGGACCTGCGCCTTGCGGCCCTTCGCGACCCTGGCGGCCAGCCGCAGGTCCTCGATGCGGCTGTTGGTGCAGGAGCCGATGAACACGCGATCGACGGCGACCTGTTCCATCGGCGTGCCGGGCTTGAGGTCCATGTATTCCAGCGCGCGCCGCATGCTTTCCTGCTTGGTCTGGTCGGGCGCGGAGGCGGGATCGGGGACGCGGCCCGTGATCGACAGCGCATCCTCGGGGCTCGTTCCCCACGTCACCATCGGGGCGATCTCCGCGGCATCCAGCGTCACTTCCCTGTCGAAGACGGCGCCATCGTCGGTCGCCAGGCTCTTCCAGAGTGCCATTGCCTTGTCCCAGTTCTCGCCCTTGGGCGCGAAGGGCTTGTCCTTGAGGTAGGCGAAGGTGATGTCGTCCGGCGCCACCATGCCCGCGCGGCCGCCCGCCTCGATCGACATGTTGCAGAGGGTGAGGCGGCCTTCCATGGAGAGGGCGCGGATGGCGCTGCCGGCATATTCCATCACGTGGCCGACCGCGCCTGCAGCGCCGATCCTGCCGATGATGGCGAGGATGATGTCCTTGCCGGTGATGCCCTCGCCCAGCGTGCCCTCGACGTTGATGCGCATCGCCTTGGGCTTGCGCTGCCAGAGACATTGCGTCGCCATCACATGCGTCACTTCCGACGAGCCGATGCCGAAGGCGAGGGCGCCCAGCGCGCCGTGCGTCGAGGTGTGGGAATCGCCGCAGACGATCAGCAGGCCGGGCTGCGTCAGGCCCTGCTCGGGGCCGACGACATGGATGATGCCTTGCCGCGGGTCGCCGGCGGCGAACACCGTGACGCCGTTGGCGTCGCAATTCTGCTTGATGACCTCGACCAGATGGCGCTGCTGCGGATCGGCGATGTCCTCGGGGCGCGGACTGCTGGTGAGGATGTAGTGGTCGGGCGTGGCGAAGCTGCGGTCGGGCCGGCGCACCTTCATGTTGCGCGCCTGCAGGCGGGCAAAGGCGGGCGCCGATCCGTCGTGCATCAGATGGCGGTCGATGTAGAGCAGCGTGTAGCCGTCGTCGCGGTCGACCACGACGTGGCGCTGCCAGATCTTCTCGAACATGGTCCGCGGCTCGGCCATCGT
The DNA here is from genome assembly GCA_018240685.1 of Pseudomonadota bacterium. GTDB lineage: Bacteria > Pseudomonadota > Alphaproteobacteria > Reyranellales > Reyranellaceae > Reyranella. The sequence goes on from JAFEFG010000071.1 coordinate 7,935, forward strand.
TTCCACCCCTTTCGTTGCTGGCGGAAATGATATCAGCCGCGCCCCGACCCTGCCGAGTCACTCGACGGAGAAGGGCCGCGTTGCAGAACGATCTAGGCGCCGGCCGATGCGGCCCTCACATCGGCCGGATGGATCGAGCGGAAGCTGATCGCAAAGCGGTTCCAGGCATTGATGGTCGATACCAGCAGCGTCAGCTTGACCAGTTCCTCTTCCGAGAACTGGCTGCGCGCCCGGTCATAGACCTCGTCCGGGACATGGGTTTGGCTGACGAGCGTGACAGCCTCGGTCCAGGCGAGGGCGGCCCGTTCGCGGTCGGTGAAGAGCGGCGATTCCCGCCAGGCGTCGAGCAGGTAGATGCGTTCCTCGCTCTCGCCGTGGGCGCGCGCGTCGCGCGCATGCATGTGCAGGCAGAAGGCGCAGCCGTTGATCTGCGAGGCGCGGATCTTCACCAGCTCGATCAAGCCCGGCTCGAGGCCGCTGTTGGCGACCCGGCCCTCCAGCGTCATCAGCGCCTTCATCATCGCCGGAGCGGCCTGATAGGGGTTCAGTCTCGGTTTCATGCTCGCCTCCTTCGGTCAGTGCGCGCCGCCGGCGCTCATCTGCCCCGGCTTCCTGAGCAGAAGCGCGGCACCCAGGGCCACGGCCAGCGCCACGCCCAGCAGATAGAAGGTGTCGGCGAAAGCCATCGTGAAGGCCTGCTGCTGCACCCGTCGGCCGATCGCGACCACCGCGTCGTGCCAGGCCAGGGTCGGGTCGACGACGCCATGGGACAGGAAATAATGGACGAGCCTGTCGATCCGCACGCGCGTGGCCTCGTCGAACAGCGAGACCGACTGGCTCAGGATGTTGGAGTGGAACTGCTCGCGCTTGGTCAGGAAGGTCTGCAGCGCGGCGATGCCGATCGCCCCGCCCAGGTTGCGCATCATGTTGAAGAGCGCGGAGGCGGACCCGGCGTTTTCCCTCTCGATGCCGGCGGTCGCGACGGCGGACAGCGGCGTCATCACCAGGGCCTGGCCGATCGCGCGCACGATGTTGGGCCACATGAGCTGGTCGGACGCCGTGTCGGCCGTCATGTCGACGTTCATGAAATTGCTGGCCGCGAACAGCGCGAAGCCCACGGCGATCACCAGTCGTGCGTCGAAGCGCTTCATCAGCTGTGGCACCAGCGGGATCAGCACGAGTTGCGGCAGGCCGGTCCAGGCCAGCACCATGCCGATCTGCTCGGCGTTGTAGCCCTGGATGCGCGAGAGATAGACCGGCAGGATATAGACCGAACCGTAGAGCGCGATGCCGAGCAGGAAGTTCGCCAGCATGCCGAAGCCGAAGTTGCGCCGCAGCAGCAGCTTCAGGTTCAAGAGCGGCCGCGGGCTGCGCAGTTCGATCCAGATGAAGAGCGTGAGCGCGACGGCGGCGACGACCGACAGCCGCACGATGAAAGGCGAGCCGAACCAGTCGTCCTTGTTGCCTTCCTCGAGCACGGTCTGCAGCGCGCTCAGCCCGATCGCCATGGTGACGATGCCGGGCCAGTCGCCCTGGCGCAGCAGGCCGAGCTGCATCGGCGCGGGGTCGAGCGAGAACCACAGCATCGCCAGCATCACCGCGCCGGGAACGAGATTGACGTAGAAGATGTACTGCCAGCCCCAGTTCTCGGTGAGATAGCCGCCGATAGTCGGGCCGATGGCCGGCGCGAAGGTGGCCGACAGGGCGAACAGCGCCAGCCCGACCGGCTGCCTGGCCGGCGGCAGCAGGGTGATGATCAGCGTGAAGGCCATCGGGATCAGGACGCCGCCGCTGAAGCCCTGGAAGGCGCGCAGCACGATCATCTGCTCGAGGTTCTGTGCCAGCGCGCAGGCGGCCGAGAAGGCGAGGAACAGGGCTGCGTTGGCAAGCAGGTAGATGCGGACCGAGAAGACGCGCGCCAGCCAGGCGCTGAGCGGGATGACGACGATCTCGGCCACCAGGTAGGCGGTCGAGATCCAGCCGCCGTCATCGATTCCGGCGCCGATCGCGCCCTGGATGTCGGCGAGCGATGCATTGACGATCTGGATGTTCAGCACCGCCATGAAGGCGCCGAGCGCGGCGCCGCCGACGGCGATCCATGTCCTGGCCGGCAGGGTTGGAGCGGTGGCCGGCGCCGAGGCGGCGAGAGCAGTCATCTCATCCTCCGCGCGTGGATCAGCGTGCGGCCGTGCCGCGCGTGTCGATCGTCGGCTCGACCGACATGCCGGGCCGCAGCAGGCCGGCGAGATCGTCGTCGTCGAGGGTGATCCTCACGGGGATGCGCTGGACGATCTTGGTGAAGTTGCCGGTCGCGTTGTCGGGCGGCAGCAGCGAGAATTCGAGGCCGCTGGCAGGCGACAGGCTGTCGACATGGGCCTTGAGCGTCACGCCGGGGAAAGTGTCGATCTCCACCTCGACCGGCTGACCGGGGCGCACGCGCGTGAGCTGCGTCTCCTTGTAGTTGGCGACGATGTAGACGGCGTGCAGCGGCACCACTGCCATCAGCGCGGAGCCCGCCTGCACATATTGTCCGACGCGCAGCGTGCGGGCGCCGACCGTGCCATCGACCGGTGCGACGATCGAGGTATAGGAAAGATTGAGCTCGGCCTGATGCTGGTTGGCCAGGCTGCGATCGCGCGCGGCCTCCGCGCGCGCGCGGTCCGAGGTGAGCACGTCGATCTTGCGCTGGGCGACGAGAAGGGCGGCCCGGTTGTGCTGCAGTTGCGCCGTCCGCTCCTTGAGCGCCGTTTCGGCCTGTTCGGCGCGCTGCACCGTGCCGTAGCCGGTCTTGACGAGATTGCTGTAGCGGACGTTGTCGGCCTGGGCGTAGCTCACCGCCGCTTCTGCCGACGTGATGTCGGCCTTCTGCTGGTCGATGACGGATTGCTGCTGGGCGATCTGGGCGTCGAGATTGCGCAGCGACGCCTGGGCTGCCTCGACATCGGCCCTGGCCTGGTCGAGCGCAACGCGGAAGTCGCGGTCGTCGATGCGCGCCAGGAGTTCGCCCGCCTTCACCTTCTGGTTGTCCTGCACCAGCACCTCGGTGACGTAGCCGGAGATCTTGGGCGATACGGTCGTGTAGTCCGCCTGGACGTAGGCGTTGTCGGTCGATTCGAGAAAGCGGCCGACCTTCCAGTAGTCGTAGCCGCGGTCGGCCGTGACGCCCAGGAGCGCGACAAGGCCCACGCTCAGGAACGAGCGCTTGAGAGTCGCCTTGGAGGGAAGGACGGTCGTGCCGCGGGCAATGCCCGCGAGGGTCAGGTAGGCAAGGACCGACATGAGGGGGTACTCCCATTACAGGTCCCCTAGATGGCGCCGGAGGGCGCGATTGATAATTCCTCTTATCTTTGAAAGATTGTCCTGAGTTAGTTGATAATCGAGGGGCCTCATGGATCGCCTCACCAGCCTGTCCGCCTTTGTGCAAGTCATTGAATCTGGCGGGTTTTCGGCGGCCGCACGCCGCCTCGACATGTCCACGACGGCAGTCAGTAACCATATTCGGAATCTGGAAAATCATCTCGGCGCCCGGCTGCTGAACCGCACGACGCGCCGGGTGGCCCCGACCGACGTCGGACGGACCTATTACGAGCGCTGCCGGCGCATCCTTGCCGAGCTCGACGAGGCCGATCAGGCGGCGGGGCTGCTGCAATCGACCGTGCGTGGCCGGCTGCGCCTCTACGTCGGCGTCCACATCGTTCCCTTCATCGCGCCGGTGGTGGTCGAGTTCCTGCGTCGCCATCCCGAAGCGTCGATCGATCTGAATGCCGGCGAGCGCGAGGTCGACCTGATCGACGAGGGGCTGGATCTTGCCATCCGCGCGGTGCACCCGTCCGACGGCAACTTCATCATCCGCCGCCTGGCGACATGGCATCATGTGCTCTGTTGCGCGCCGTCCTACATCGAGCGGCACGGCCTGCCGACGCGTCTCGAGGACCTCGCGCATCACAACTGCCTGCGCTTCTCGCTCTATCCGTTCGGCGACGAATGGCAGTTCATCGGTCCCGGCGAGACGCAGGTCTCGGTCAAGGTGGGCGGCAACCTGGTGTCGAACAATGCCACGACCATTCTCGAAACGGCGCGCGCGGGCGAGGGCATCCTGCTTGCCGCCAGCTTCCTCGGGCTCGCCGACGATCTGGGCACGGGACGTCTGGTACGTCTCCTTCCCGACCATCGCCCGATCGACTTCGCCATCAACGCGACGTATCCGACCCGGCATCACCTCTCGAGCAAGGTCCGCGCCTTTCTCGATCTCGCGGCCGAGCACATCAGCCGCCATCGCCAGGAACTGATCCAGGAATAGGAGGAAGGCCCGTGTTCTTCGAGGGATTCACGCTTACGGAAATCGCGGTGCCGGGCGGCACGATCCGGCTGCGTCACGGCGGCTCGGGGCCGCCGCTGCTGCTGCTGCACGGCAACCCGCAGACCCATGCGATGTGGAACCGCGTGGCGCCGACGCTGGCCGAGCGCTTCACGGTCGTCGCGCCCGACCTGCGCGGCTACGGCGGATCGTTCAAGCCGCCGGTCTCCGCCGATCACGCGCCCTATGCCAAGCGCGAGATGGCGAAGGACCTCATCGCGGTGATGGCGCATTTCGGGCATCGCCGCTTCAGGGTCGGCAGCCACGATCGCGGCGCGCGGGTCGCCCATCGGCTGGCGCTCGATTTCCCCGAGGCGGTCGAGAAGCTCGCCGTGCTCGACATCGTGCCGACCATCGAGCATTTCGAGCGCACCGACATGGAATTCGCCATGGGCTACTACCACTGGTTCTGGTTCGCCCAGCCGCATCCCATCCCCGAGTCGGTGATCAGCGCCGCGCCGGACGTCTGGTTCCACGGCCACACCGCCCGCAGCCCCAAGCCCGCCGATGTCTTTCATCCCGAGGCGCTCGCGGACTATCTCGCCCATGCGCGCCAGCCGGAGACGACGCGCGGCATGTGCGAGGACTACCGCGCCGCCGCGACCATCGATCTCGTGCACGACCGCGAGAGCCGCGCCGCCGGCCGCAAGGTGCAATGCCCGATGCTGGTGCTGTGGGGCAACAAGGGCAAGATCGGCCAGTGGTACGACGCGCTCGCGATCTGGCGGGACTACTGCTCGAACGGCGTCACCGGCGGCGCGGTGAGTGCCGGCCACTACATCGCCGAGGAGGCGCCCGGCGAGACGCTCGACTGGTTCGGCCGCTTCTTCTGAGGCGGCTGGCTCACGCCTTTTTGTTGAGGACGCCGAACCGGTCCTTCGGTGCCTTCTCGCGCGCCGCGGCGCCGTAGGTGCCGAGCTCGATGCGGTGCGGGATGGTGAGCATGTAGTTCTTGAAGGCGCCTTCCATCGCCTCGCGCCAGCCCTGCGCGTTCTGGGTCTCGTTGACGGAGGCCTTGGCGAACTTGAGCGCGAAGGGATCGCGCTCGGCGATCTTCTGGGCCAGCGCCAGGGTCTCCCGTTCGAGGTCGGCCCGCGGCACGACGCGGTTCACGAGGCCGAGCTTCTCGGCTTCGGCCGCGGTGACGAACTCGCCGGTGAAGAGATATTCCTTGGCCTTGCGCGGGCCGAGATCCCACGGCATCGAGAAATACTGGACGTGGCCGCCGCCCCACTTCACGGCGCGGTCGGCGAACAGCGCATCGTCGCTGGCGATGATGAGGTCGCAGGCCGACGCGATCATCATGCCGCCCATGATGCAGTAGCCCTGGACCTGGGCGATGGTGGGCTTCGGCAGGTCGCGCCAGCGCATCGTGTTCTCGAAGAAGCGCTCCCACAGGCGGCGGTATTCGCCCCTGAAGCCGGGTTCGAGCGCCGTCTTCTTCTGGTCCTCCATCTCCTGCGGGCTGCCGAGATCGTGGCCGGCGGAGAAATGCTTGCCGGCGCCGGCCAGGATGATGACGCGCACGGTGTCGTCGTCGACGGCATGCTGGAAGGCATCGTCCAGTTCCTCGAGCAGGATCCGGCTCTGCGCGTTCAGGACCTCGGGGCGATTGGTCGTGATCCTGAGGACGGCGCCGATGCGCTCGGTCAGCAGCGTCGCGTAGGCCTTCATGCCGCCGCCCGCAGTTCGGGCGACAGGCCGGCGCCCATCAGGTCGATGAAGTTGTCGCAGTAGAAACGCTGCTTCTGTGCCTCGCTGATGCCGGCATGGTCCATCGAGGCCTCGAAGCGCTTAATCGGATGGCGGCCGCCCTCGACATGCGGATAGTCCGACGAGAACAGGCACACCTCGTCGCCGGTGTTGGCGATGATCCAGCCGGTATCCTCGTGCGGGTAGGGCGTGACGCGCACCTGGCGCTTCACGTATTCGGAGGGCTTGAGCGCCATCTTCTGCAGCCGCTCCTCGTTCTTGTAGAAGGCGTTGTGCGCCGAATCCATGTTGCGCATCCAGCCCGGCACCCACGAGGCGCCCTGCTCGATGATGCCGAACTTCAGCCACGGGAAGCGGTCGAGCACGCGGTCGACGATCAGCGCGGTCATGGTCTTCATCGGCGGATAGGCGATCGCCATGTAGTCGATCGACTTGAAATTGTCGTCGCCGCCGTGGAAGTCGGGCACGGGCGGCAGGCCGTTGTTGAAGTAGGCGTCCTCCAGCAGCTTTCCGCCGCCGCCGACATGCAGCACGATCGGCAGGTCGGCTTCCTGGGCGATGGCCCACAGCGGGTCGAAGCCGATATGGCTCGGCGAATGGTCGTCGGGGCAGCGCGACGGGATCATCAGCGCCTTGGCGCCGAGCTCGATCGCCTCGCGCGCAGCCTTGGCCGTCCGCTCGAAATCGAGCAGGGGGACGTAGCCGGTCGGCAGCAGGCGGCGGTCGACGGAGCAGAAATCGACCATGTGCCGGGTGTGGGCGCGGGCGACGGCATAGGCGAGGTCGTGGTCGCGGCCGCTTTCCAGGACGGTCGAGTAGTTCAGCAGCGCCGTCGTGAACATGAGCTGGCTCGCGAAGCCCAGCAGATCGATCGAGCGCGTGCGGTCCTGCTGGCGGTAGGCCCCCAGCGCGTCCCAGTTCTTGGCGAGCATGATCTGCGATTCGTCGAACCCGGCCGGATCGTGGTCGGTCCGGTGCGCATCCGTGAGGTGGCTGTGGAAGCCTTCGCGACGCGGAAACAGGACGGCGTCCGTGACGACGGCCCGGTGTCGGGCTTCGAGATAGTTCTCGAGAAAGCCGGGCACTTCCATGATGTGCGCGTCGGCGTCGTGAATGACGCGCCCGCTGGCGTAGGGCATGTTTCCTCCAGTCCCTCGTGTTTTTTCGCGTTTGCCGGAGCTTAGCATGACCCCCGACATTTCCCACGCCGTGCGTGCCCTGCTGGCGGCGCGCCGTTCCGGTACGCAGATCGCGCCGCCCTTCGCATTGCCCGACCGCGAGGCGGTCTATGCGATCCAGGACGGCGTGGCGGCGGCGACCGGGCCGGTCGCGGGCTGGAAGGTGGGCGCGCGCACGCCGACGGCAGAGCCCAATCCGGCGCCGCTGCTCGCCGGCGCGCTGGTCGGCTCGCCGGCCGCCTTCGACGGCAAGGCGATGCACATGATCGGCGTGGAGATCGAGATCTCCTTCCATATCGTCCGCGACATCGCCGCACGCAGCGAGCCCGTGGCGCGCGAGGAGGCGCTGGCGGCGGTCGGCGACGCCTTCGTCGGCATGGAGGTCGTGGACACGCGCCTCGCCGACTTCCAGAAGGCCGACCCGGAGTGGCTGCTCGCCGACAACCAGATGAACCAGGCGCTGGTGATCGGCGACGGCATCCGGGAGTGGCGCTCGCTCGACTGGCCGAGGCTGCAGGTCCGGCTCCTGATCGACGGCAAGGTCGAGGTCGACCAGACCGGCGGCCTGGGGGCCGTCGATCCCGTGCGGCCGCTCGCCTGGATGATCGACCATGCGGTGCGTCGGCGCGGCGGCATTCGCAAGGGACAGGCCATCACCACCGGCTCGTGGACCGGCCTGCGCTACTACCCGCCCGGCACGCGGGCGCGCGGCGAATTCGTCGGGCTGGGTGCCGTGGAGGCGCGTTTCTGACGGTTCGGTCCGCGCCGTAACGAAGGCCCGCGGGCGGGCGGCAGTTTCCGCCCATGCGGCAGGGATTCTTCGGCTGGGGGCTTGGCTCCCGCGGCCTTCGGCGCCGGGACGTCGAGACGCCTCGGCCGACGCCGATCCTGCGTTTCGTCCTGCCCACGCTCCGGACATGGCGCGACCGCTACCGCTCGCGGCGGCGCCTCCGCCAGCTCGACGATCGCGAACTGGCGGACGTCGGCCTCAGCCGCGCTCAGCAGCGGCAGGAATGCTGCAAGCGGTTCTGGCAGGAATGAGCGTCAGTAGTAGAAGACCGGATCCACGACGTAGGGGCCCCACGGGTTCCAGTTCCAGCTCGCCGCCTCGAGGTCGCTGGCGGTCATCGCCTGCTCGTCGGCCAGCCGCTTGTCGAACACGGCCTTGCGGTAGTTCGTATAGGCCTGCGCGTTGCCGACATAGAGGCAGCCGCAGACCGTGGGATCCGGATAGATGTAGACGATCTTGTCGCCCTTGATCTGCTTCAGGAACTTGTGCGGCGGCAGCTGCTTGAACATGGCCTGCCGCTCCGGCGTGTTGACCGGCACGAAGCGGAAGCCGGAAGCGACCAGGAGGTCCTCCTTCTGCGCGACCTGGGCCTTCGGGTTGCAGGCGGCAAGACCGGTGGCGAGGGCCAGGGCGGCCAGGATGCCAAATGCTCTTGTCATCGCGATCATCGACCACTCCACTTTGGCGCCCGCTTCTCGAGGAAGGCGCTCATGCCTTCGCGGAAGTCGGCACTACCATAGGTGTGCCGGATCAGGTCGTCGATGTTCTCGTCGCCGAGGCGGGCCTGCAGGCGCCGCAGCGCCTCCTTGGTCGTCCGCATCGTGATCGGCGCGTTGCCGGCCATGATGGTCGCCAGTTCCTGCGCGCGCGCCTGCAGGGCGGGCACGTCGGCCAGCAGTTCGCTGACCAGCCCCGCGTGCAGGGCCGTCTGGGCGTCCATCAGCTTGGCGAGGAAGACCATCTCCTTGACCCGCTGCGGCCCGATCAGCGTGGCGAAGCGCGCGTAGTTCGACATCGACAGGCAGTTGCCGAGCGTGCGGGCGATGGGAAAGCCGAACTGGGCCGTGGTGGTGGCGATGCGCAGGTCGCAGACCGCGGCGATCGTGGCGCCGCCGCCGGTGCAGAAACCGGCGATGGCGGCGATGGTCGGCACCGCGCAGCTCTCGATGGCGCCCAGGATGCCGTCCATCTTGCGCTCGTAGGCGATGCCGTCCTCGCCGCTCTGGAACGACTTGAACTGGGCGATATCCGTCCCGGCGGCGAAGGCCTTGTCCCCGGCGCCGGTAATCACCAGCACCTTGACTTCGTGCGTCGTGCCGACACGGCTACAAATCTCGGCCAGTCCTTCATACATGGCGAAGGTGAGGGCATTGCGCGCCTGCGGCCGGTTGAAGGTGATCCAGCCGATGTCGCCGCGCTTGTCGTAGAGGAAATCTTGGGTCATGTCCTTGGTCCGTGGATTGACCCGCATCGTAGGCGAGGCGTCATGGCGTTGGAACGACTTCTCAAGGGCTTCGCGGATTTTCGCCTCGGGTACTACCGCGAGCATCTCGACCTGTTCGACCGGCTCGCGAAGGAGGGGCAGTCGCCGAAGATCCTCTTCATCGGCTGCTCGGATGCGCGGGTGGATCCCGGTATCATCACGCAGACCCATCCCGGCGACATCTTCACCGTCCGCAACGTTGCCGCGATGGTGCCGCCGGCCGAGCCCGACACGCACTATCACGGCACGTCGGCGGCGATCGAGTTCGCCGTGCGGGCGCTGGAGGTCGAGCACGTCGTCGTGCTGGGCCATGCGCTGTGCGGCGGCATCGCCGCCCTCGTCGACGGCCGGGCGAGCGCCTATGCGGACTACGACTATCTCTCGACTTGGACCGCCGTGGCGCGCGAGGTGCGCGACGTCGCCGTGAGCGACCTCGCCGGCCGGCCCCGCGAGCAGATCGCCCGCGTCGTCGAGCAGGCCGCGGTGCTGAACAGCGTCCGCAACCTGATGACCTTCCCGTGGCTCGCCGAGCGCGTGAAGGCCGGCAAGCTGGCGCTCCACGCCTGGTGGTTCAACCTGGCCGAAGGCCAGCTCTACGCCTTCGATCCGGCCGCCACCGCGTTCAAGCCGGTCGAGGGCATGGACATCGTGCCCACCGTCGCCGCGACCACCTTGCTGTCGGCGATCGGGCCGGAGCGTCTGATCGCCGCGGCAGCCGGCAAGCCCGCCTTCTAGGGCTCGTCCATCAGGAGGGCGACGAAGCGGCCCGACAGCCTGCCGGTAACCGCGTTGCCGCAGCTCAGCGTCGACAGCGCCTCGATGCGGGCGCGCCGGTGCCGCGTGAGCGTCCGGACGAACAGCGGCCACGCGGCCGGATCGGCCAATGTGGCGGCAGCCATGAAGGCACCCGTCATCGGCCGGTCGTAGTCGATCCGGTTCGACTGGATCACCAGCTGGCCATGAAGGCCCTCCGCCGTCAGGCGCAGATGCAGCAGCGACCAGGCCGCGAGGATGGCGAGTGCCGAGGCGCTGCCGCCGAACACCGTGCTCTTGTGATTGATGTTCGGTTCGAGCGGCGCGCGCAGGATCACTTCCTCGCCGGAGGCGCTGACGACCGACACGCCCATGCTCGCCGAGAGCGGGATGTGCGCGTGCAGGTAGGCTTCCAGCGCGTGCATCGGCCGACCGACCTCGAGCGGCAGGGTGCAGGAGCGCGGCCGGTCCGCGCTCCGGGAAAAGGCTAGCCGGCCAGCGACTGGATCGCCGCGTCGACGCCGCCCGGGCAGAAGGGCACGCCGGCCGTCTTCATCGCCAGTTCCGTGGTGGCGAGGCAGCCCAGCAGCATCGGCTCGTTGAGGTCGCCCATGTGGCCGATGCGGAACACCTTGCCCATCAGCGGCCCCAGCCCGCCGCCCAGCGACAGGTTGAAGCGCTCCAGCGCCGCCTTGCGCATGCCGTCGGAGCTGACGCCCTCGGGCATCAGCACGGTCGTCACGGAGTTGGAGAGACGGTCCGGCGTCTGGCCGTACAAGGTCGGCCCCTTGCCGTCGGCGCCCCAGGCGCGCACGGCCGCGCGCGTCGCGTCGGCAAGGCGGGCGTGACGCGCGAACACGGCGTCGAGGCCTTCCTCCTCCAGCATCTTGAGCGATTCCTGCAGGCCGAAGAAGAAGTGGACCGGCACGGTGCCGATGAAGCGCTGCGGCTTGCGCGCCTCCATCAGCTCCCAGCTGAAGTAGTATTTCGGCAGCTTGGACTTGCGCGCCGCTTCCATCGCCTTGGCGCTGACGCCGGTGATGGCCATGCCGGTGGGCAGCATCAGGCCCTTCTGGCTGCCGCCGATCGTGACGTCGATGCCCCAGGCATCCATCTTGTATTCCATGCTGCCGAGCGAGGAGATGGTGTCGGACAGCAGCAGCGCCGGATGCTTGGCGTCGTCGAGCGCGCGGCGGACCTCCGGCAGCGGCAGGACGAGGCCGGTGGCGGTCTCGTTGTGGACGGCCAGGATCGCCTTGATCTCGTGCGCCTTGTCCTTGGCCAGCCGCTCCGCGAGCTTGGCGATGTCGACGCCCTTGCGCCAGTCGGCCGGCACGACCTCGACCTTGAGGCCGAGCGTCTCCGCCATCTCCTTCCAGCTCAGCGAGAAGTAGCCGGTCTCGACCACCAGCACGGTGTCGCCGGGCGAGAACAGGTTGGCGACCGCGGCCTCCCAGGCGCCATGGCCGGTCGAGGCGTGGGCGAACAGGGTCTGATCGGTCTTCAGGACCCGTTTCACACCTGCCATGCAAGCGCGCTGTATCTCGAGGAACTCCGGCGCCATGAAGTCCATCACCGGCCGGTCCATCGCCCGCAGGATGCGGTCGGGAATGTTGGTGGGACCGGGGTTATTGAAGAACTGGCGTCCGCGCGGCTTGGCGTTCACTGAGGCGTTCATTGGAGACTCCCGGTCTGCAAAAGGCCGGGGGACGATAGGGCCGTGGCCCTTGGCGAAGCAAGCGAGGCTTGCGATGTTCCGGCATTAGTTACGTGAGGGCAAATGAGTACGCCGAAGAACGATTCGCAGAACACCAACTCCGCCATCGTGGCCGACTACCGGGCCCGGACCGGCGGCTCGGCGGCGCTTTTTGAGCGCGCGCACAAGGTGCTGCCCAGCGGCATCACCCACGATGCGCGCTATCTCGATCCCTATTCGATCCATGTCGGGCGGGCCAAGGGGCCGCGCAAGTGGGACGTCGACGGCAACGAGTATGTGGACTATTTCGGCGGCCACGGCGCCATGCTGCTGGGCCATTCGCATCCTGCCGTCGTCGAGGCGGTGCGGCGGCAGATGGAGCTCGGCACGCACTACGGTTCCAGCCACGAGCTCGAGGTGCGCTGGGCCGAGCTGGTCTGCGAGCTGACGCCGTGCGCGGAGAAGGTGCGGTTCACGGCGTCGGGCACCGAAGCCTCCCACATGGCGATCCGTCTCGCGCGCGCCCATACCGGCAAGGACAAGATCGTGCGTTTCCTCGGCCACTTCCATGGCTGGCACGACAACGTGACGGCGGGCGCGGGCGCCACCTACGACGGCGGCACGACGCCCGGCGTGCCGCAGGAGGTGAGCGCGCTGTCGATCATCATGCCGAGCAGCGATGTCGCGGCGGTGGTGAAGCTGATCGAGGAGCGCGACGACATCGCGGCCGTGATGTTCGAGCCGTCGGGGGCGTCCTGGGGCCAGGTGCCGTTGCCGCCGGGCTTCATCCAGGCGGTGCGCGACGCCACGGCGAAGAAGGGCGTCGTCATGCTGATGGACGAGGTCATCACCGGCTATCGCTGGTCGTCGGGCGGTGCGCAGAAGGCGTTCGGCATCACGCCGGACCTCTGCATCCAGGCCAAGATCGTGGCCGGCGGCCTGCCGGGCGGTGCCGTGTCCGGCAAGCGCGAGATTCTCGACCGCATCGATCATGCCGCGACGGCGGCCCGCAAGATCGAGCGCATCCTCCATCCCGGCACCTACAATGCCAATCCGCTGTCGGCAGCGGCCGCGGTGACGGCGCTGACGCTGCTGCGCGACGAGGACCTGGCGGAGAAGGCCAACAAGACGGCGGCCGAGCTGCGCCGCGCGCTGACCGAGGTGCTGGTGCAGGAAGGCGTGCCGTGGGGCATCTACGGCCAGAGCTCGACCTTCCTGATCTATCCCAATCCCTACGGCGATCCGATCGATCCGGCCAGCTTCGATCCGCTGACGGTGCCGATCGAGAAGCTCAAGGGGGCCCGCGGCGCGGGCTCGCTGACCGGCAAGATCCGTATGGGTCTGATGACTTACGGCGTCGACGTGATGGGCGCGCCGGGCGGCTTCGTCTCCGCCACGCACGGCGGGGCCGAGATCGAGAAGACCGTGCATGCGCTGCGCCAGACCGTGCGGGCCCTCAAGGCCGAACGCGAGATCAAGGCGGCCTAGCCGGTCGCGGCGGCGTGGCCGGCGACGGCCACGCCCGAACCCGGAGGGGAAGGGGGGCGAGGCGCAGGCGACCGGAATCGGTGGCGGAGTCCATCCAGATGTATCCTGGACGGCATGTGCCTCCGGCCCGCCTTTCGCCCGTGCTCCTTTTTATTTCCTTTTTTAAAAACGTTACCCGACGGTAACTGCCCCCGATGCCGGGGGGCTTCGGCGGCGGGCCGCAACCAAATCGACAGGGAGGCAAGATGTACGGATTGACCAGGCCGGTGCCGGCGACCGAGTTCACGCGGATGCCGGAGAAGTTCCGCAAGCCGCGCCGCACGGCGTGGGCCGACGCCAACGCCGCCGGCCAGGAACTCGACAGCTTCCTCGAAGGGCCGAGCTTCGATCGCGCCGGCAATCTCTACGTCACGGACATCCCGTTCGGCCGCGTGTTTCGCATCAGTCCAGCGGGCGAGTGGACGCTGGTGACGGAATATGACGGCTGGCCCAACGGGCTCAAGATCCACAAGGACGGCCGCCTCTTCATCACCGATTACAAGCGCGGCATCGTCCTGCTCGATCCTGCGAGCGGAAAGGTCACGCCGCTGATCGAGACGCGCAGCTCCGAGAGCTTCAAGGGCGTGAACGATCTCTTCTTCGCGGCCAACGGCGATCTCTACTTCACCGACCAGGGCCAGACCGGGCTGCACGATCCGACCGGCCGCGTCTTCCGCTACGACACGAGCGGCCGGCTGACGATGCTGGTGAACACCGTGCCGAGCCCCAACGGCCTGGTGATGAACAAGGCCGAGACCGTGCTCTATGTCGGCGTCACGCGCGCCAATGCGGTGTGGCGCCTGCCGCTGATGGCGGACGGCACGGCGAGCAAGGTCGGCCTCTTCATCCAGATGAGCGGCGGCCATGCCGGACCGGACGGCATGGCGCTCGATGCCGAAGGCGGGCTGCTGGTCGCGCATCCCAGCACGACCGTGTGGCGCTTCGACCATCTCGGCCGTCCGACCCATCACGTCGATGCAGGCGACGACATCCTCTGCACCAACATCGCCTTCTCGGGCGACGATCTCTATCTCGTGGTGTCGCGATCCAGTGAAAAAGTGAAGGGAGGCACCATCCTGCGAGCGAAGATGCCGGTAGGCGGAAAGCCCATGTATTCACACGCCTGAGAGGGCGTTACGGTCCCTTCCAAGATCGATTGGGAGGAGATCGCATGACCAAGATGCCGATGACGCGTCGGCAGGCGCTGACCGCGCTTGCCGCGGGAACCGTGGCGGCGCCCGCCGTGCTTCGTGCGCAGTCGCCGACGACATGGATCGTCTACACCTACGTCCCCGCCGCTACGTTGGCGCCGGCGCGGGTGATGAACGAGATCGTCGAGCGCGTGGCCAAGGAAACCAACGGCCAGCTCCAGCTCAAGTATCACCTGGGAGGCGCGCTCACCATCAAGGGCACCGACATCACCACCGCTGTCGGCGACAATGTCATCCAGATGGGCGACGACGGCATGCAGCAGGGCAATGTGCCGGTGACCGGCATCCTGCGCCTGCCGATGCTGATCACGACGCCGCAGGAATTCGACAAGGCATTGGCCGTGATGAAGCCCTATGTCGACAAGGGCTACGACAAGCTCGGCGCGACGGTGCTATCGACTTATTACTATCCGCTGCAGTTCGCATGGTCGTCGAAGAAGCTGACGGGCCTCGACGACTTCAAAGGGCAGAAGATCCGCTCCACCTCGCCCGAGCAAACCGAATTCCTGAAGCGCTTTGGCGCCAATGGCCTCACGGTGAGTGCCGCCGAGGTGCCGTCCGCTCTCGAGCGCGGCGTCGTCGACGGCGTGCTGACGGCCCATTCCGGCGGCGGCCGCGTCTGGCACGACCTGCTGAAATATACCTACGACCTCGGCATCAATTTCTTCGAGGCCAACCTCGTGGTGAACAAGGAGGCCTACGCCAAGCTTCCCGCTGCGCAACGCGATGTTCTCACCAAGGTGGTGATCGACCTGACGCCCCAGATGACCAAGCTGCTGTTCGAGGACGAGGAGACGGAGAAGGCCAAGCGCAAGGCCGAAGGCATGATCCAAACCGCTGCCACTCCCGACGACTACAAGCGCGGCGCCAAGGTGATGGTCGACTACTGGGATGTCTGGGCCAAGCGTCACGGGCCGGAAGCCCAGGAAGCCCTCAAGAAGGTCCGCGACGCGGTTGGCCGCTGATGACCTCGCTTCCGGATGAACGCCCGTTCGACCTGCTCGAACGGGCGAGTCTTTGGCTGTCTTCCCTCTGCATGATCGCCATGACGCTTCTGATGGTCACGGAGATCGTCCTGCGTGGCGTGTTCGACAGCACGACCGACAATTCCGACGAGCTGGTCGGATACCTGCTGGTCGGCGTCTCCTTCTTCAGTCTGGCGCTGTGCCAGTCGCGCGGTGCCTTCCATCGCGTCGAGATGGTGCAGATGCGCCTCGGTCCCATGGGTAAGGCGGTCTCGGCATTGATCTTCGATGTCCTGTCGTTCGCCTATGTGGCCTTGACGGACTGGTACTTCGTCCAGTTCGTGATGAGTTCCCACAAGCGCGAAGCGGTCGCGAGTACGCCGTTGGCGACGCCGCTGTGGATTCCGGAAACGGTGATGGTCATCGGCGCCACCATGCTGCTGATCGTGCTCGCCAAGGCGATCGTCAGCGACCTGAGGGCGCTGGCGTCATGAGCGCGGGGCTCGAAGTCGCGATCGTCCTGGTCGTCTTCCTCGGCCTGCTCGCCGCGGGCATGACCATCCCGTTCGCCATCGGCGTTCCGGCGATCGTCTATCTCCTCCTGCATGGCGGCGTGCCGGCACTGAAGGGGATCGGACTCATGAGCTGGGGTTCGATGAACAGCTTTGCGCTGACGGCGATCCCGCTCTTCATCCTGATGGCCGAGATCATGCAGCATTCGGGATTGAGCTTCCGGATCTATCGCGGGCTCGGCAAGCTCGTCTGCGTCGTGCCGGGCGGCCTGCTGCAGACCAACATTGCCGGCTGCGCCTTGTTTGCCGCGATCTCGGGCTCGTCCGTCGCGACAGCGGCGGCCATCGGCTCTGTGGCCCTGCCGCAGCTCGTGCGGCGCGGCTACAGCCGCCCGCTCGCGGCGGGATCGCTGGCGGCCGGCGGGACGCTCGGCATCCTGATCCCGCCATCGATCGCCATGATCGTCTACGGGACCTTCACCGAGACGTCTGTCTCCAAGCTGTTCATGGCCGGCATCGTTCCAGGCCTGCTGCTCACCGCCCTGTTCATGGCCTACGTGATGATCAAGGCGCTGCTCAATCCCGAGATCGCGCCGCACGAGAGCGGTCCGCGCGACTTCAGGGAGTTCATGTCGGCCATCAGCGACCTCGTCCCGTTCGCCGTGGTCATCGGCGGCACCATGGGCAGCCTCTATTTCGGATGGGTGACGCCCACGGAAGCGGCGGCTGTTGGTTGCGCCGCGGCCTTCGTCGTGTCCGCGATCTGGGGGCGCCTCGGCTGGAAGGAGTTGCGTGGGGCCATGGTCTCCGCAGTCATGACCAGTGGCAACATCCTGCTGATCGTCTACACGGCCTTCGTCTTCTCCTATGCCATCAGCGTGGCGGGTGTGGGCGAGTCGCTGACGACCTGGATGGTGGCGCTGAAGCTGTCGCGGCTGGAATTCTTCTTCGCCCTGTTCGTGCTCTACACGGTCCTTGGCTGCCTGGTGGAAAGCCTCGGCATGATCGTCGTCACCGTGCCGCTCCTCTATCCGGTGCTGCTGAAATACGGGATCGATCCGGTGTGGTTCGGCATCATCCTGGTGCTGTTCATCGAGCTCGGCCAGATCTCGCCGCCGATCGGCATCAACCTGTTCGTGATCCAGAGCATCTGGAACGGCAAGCTGTCGGATGTCGTCTACGGCACCATCCCGTTCCATCTGCTCATGTTCGTGCTGCTGGTTCTGCTGGTCTTCTGGCCGGAGATCGCGCTCTGGCTGCCGCAGCACATGAAGAGCGGCTAGCGTGGCCCCTTGCCGAGGTGGGCGATCGCCTCGATCTCGACCCGGATCTCGGGCGCGGCCAGCGCGCTCACCTCGACCAGGGTCGAGGCGGGGAAGTTACCGGTGAAGAACTCGCGGCGCGCCTGCCAGACCTTCACGTTGTTTCTGATGTCGGTGACGAACACGGTGATCTTCACGATGTCGGACATGGCGCCGCCGGCCGCTTCGACGAGGCCCTTGATCTTGGCGAAGATCACCTTGGCCTGCGCGTATTCGTCCATGCTCGCCAGCGCCTTGGGGTCGTCGCCGCGCGCGGTCATGCCGGAGACATAGGCGATGCCGTCCACGACCAGGCAGTTGGACCAGCGTTCCGGCGGCGGCTCGGGCGCGGCGGGCGAGGTGACGCGGCGGATCGTCATCGGCTTTTCCTCCCGTTTCGTTTTCGCAACGATATAGTCGGCGCATGAGTACGCTTTTTCACGCCCTTTTCGAGCCCCGCCGCATCGCCCTGATCGGCGCTTCCGCCGATGAAAGGAAGACCACCTCGCGGCCGCAGCGCTTCCTCGCCAAGCATGGCTTCACGGGCGAGGTCCTGCCGGTCAATCCGGGCCGCACGGAGATCCTTGGCGTCAGATCATACAAGAGCCTCGAGGCCATCGAAGGCGAGATCGACCACGCCTACATCCTGCTGAACGGCAAGGATGCGGTCGAAGCGCTCGCCGCCTGCGGCCGGCGCGGCGTGAAGGTGGCGTCGATCCTCGCCGGCGGCTTTGCTGATGCCGGCGCCGCCGGCGCCTCGCTGCAGGACGAGCTTGTGCGCGTCGTGCGCGAGACCGGCATCCGGCTCGTCGGTCCCAACAGCATCGGCACGGTCAGCACCGATCCGCCGGTGGCGCTCACGGCCAATGCCGCCTTCGCCGTCGACAGGCTGCGCCACGGCGACTGGGCGCTGGTGAGCCAAAGCGGCAGCTTGATCGGCGCGCTGCTGTCGCGGGCCGATGCGCGCGGCATCGGCTTCTCGCGCCTGATCTCGGTCGGCAACGAGGTCGATCTCGCCGTGGGCGAGGTGGCCGACCTGCTGGTCGACGATCCGAAGACGAAGGCGATCCTGCTGTTCATGGAGACGCTGCGCGACGGCGCGCGGCTCGCCCGTGCGGCGCGGCGGGCCCATGCCGCGGGTAAGCCGGTGATCGCCTACAAGCTCGGCCGCTCCGAGATCGGCCAGGAACTGGCGAAGTCGCATACCGGCGCCATCGCGGGGTCGGATGCCACCTTCGATGCCTTCTGTCGCCGCCACGGCATCGCCCGCGTGTCGATGTTCGAATCGCTGCTCGATGTTCCGGCGCTGCTGGTCGGGCGGCCGCAGCCGACGGGGAAGCGGGTCGCCGTGGCCACGACGACCGGCGGCGGTGCGGCGATGGTGGTCGACAACATGGCGGTGGCGGGCCTGGAGAT
>JAFEFG010000072.1 GCA_018240685.1 Pseudomonadota bacterium
CGTCGCCGTCGCGGCGGCCAAGCCGATCGCAAGAGCCAATGCCAATCTCATCCGCATCTCCATTTCCCGATGCAGTTTCCGAACCAACTGCGGCAACAGCACGGCTGGGGAAAAGTTGCACAACCGCATGAACTTTAGTAGTCTTGAAGAAACTGCCTCAACTCGTTGGCAGAGAACAACAAAATCAATCTTAATGTATGGCGTTTTTGAGATGACCCTCTCCCTCAGGCGCTGTGCGGTTAACCTGTCATGGGTTGCCGTGTGCATCTCTTTTCTTGCGTTCGTCTCTGCCCTCGATGCGGGCGCTCAGGGACCGTCGACCCAATCGCGGGCGGCACCAACGACCAAGGTCCGCGCGGCCAAGATCCGGCATACATCCAGTTGGGTTCCCAACCCCAACGTCAGCGGCAAGGATTCCTACCTGATCGTGGACGCTGCCAGCGGCCGCGAGCTCGCGTCCGACCAGCCGGACAGCCCGCGCCATCCCGCGTCTCTGACCAAGCTGATGACGCTCTATCTTACGTTCTCCGCTCTCGATTCGGGGCGCCTTTCGCTGGGTGATGCCCTGCCGGTCTCGGCCAACGCCGCGAACGCGCCGCCGACCAAGATGGGAATGCAGCCCGGTGGCACCGTCGTCGTCCGCGACGCCATCATGGGTCTGGTCACCCGATCCGCCAACGACGCAGCGGTTTTGCTTGGAGAGACCCTCGGCGGCGACGAGGAGAGCTTCGCGCGGATGATGACCCAGAAGGCTCGCCAGCTCGGCATGAACTCGACGGTCTTCCGCAATGCATCCGGTCTGCCGAACCGTGAGCAAGTCACGACCGCTCACGATATGGCGAGGCTCGCCTATGCCCTCCTGCGTGACTTCCCGCACTACTACCCGGTCTTCTCGGTCCAGAGTTACGTCTATCGCGGCCGGCCGCTCGACAACCACAACCACATGCTCGCCAACTATCCCGGCGCCGATGGGCTGAAGACCGGTTACACTGCCGCCTCAGGCTTCAATCTCGTGATGTCGGCGGTACGCGACAATCGACGCCTGATCGGCGTGGTCATGGGCGGCGACAGCCCCACCCAACGCGACCGCCTGATGGCCGAGCTCATGGATCGGGGCTTTGCGTCCGCCCAGGCATTGAACCTCTCGCCCTGGACATCGCCGCGCACGCCGCCGTCCGCCCGCTATACGGCCGCCAACTTCGTACCGGGAACGACCATTTCCGATGCTCCTCGCACCGGTCAGGCCGGGCGTGTCGCAAGCGCCGCTCCCGCTTCAGCCGAGAGCGCCAGCGCGGCACTCGGAAGCTGGGTCATCCAGGTCGGCTCTTTCGCCGATACCCGGTCCGCGCATCTGGCGCTCGAACGGGCGACCGCAGCGCTGCCAGATATCGTTCGCACTCATGGTGCGGCGACGATCGACGAGGTCCAGGTGGCTCAGAAGACCCTTCACCGCGCCCGCGTGACCAACCTCTCGCAGAACGAGGCTATCGAGGGCTGCCGGCGTCTGGAGCAGCGCAAGATCTACTGCTCGGCTCTCCAGGTCACGGCCTGGAATACGCCGGGCGCGCGCTGAACACCGGTCGCAGCCGCGCAATAAAGGCGCGCTTGTAGCGCCGCTGCCACTTCCGCAGATCCCACGTCTCGGCCGTCGGCTGCAGACGCGTTTTCACGGGCTCGAAGACCGAGACGACAACGAACATCCCGCCGAGCTTCACCCTCAGCGGGGCGATGCGATAACCCGGCCCCTCATAGTACGCGAGCCGCTCGACATCCCGACGACTGAGGCCGCCAACAACGGCTCCGACCACCTCGGCACGGGGAGCCGGCACCGCGATCGGATAGGTCCCCCCCTCGACGCGCCACCGCGCATAGCCCGGCAGGATGGCGCCCTGGAAGGCCGCCGGCGGCAGACGCCGGCCCAGCACCAACGCCGTAACGTCAGGGTCGAGCAAGGTGCCGTAGAAGAAGAAGCGCATCAGTGGCCTGCCGACGCCTCGTCCGGCAGCGTCACGCCGCTTGCCGCCAAGGCCGACTTCAGATCGCTCTTGAGCCGCTCCAGGCCAGCCTCGTTGGCGCTCTCGCACCGCGCCACGAGCACCGCCTGGGTATTGGAAGCACGCAACAGCCACCACCCATCGGGAGTGCTCACGCGGACGCCATCGATGTCATTCAGCTTGGCACCGTCCTGCTTCAGCCGCTCCCTCACCTCCTCGACGATCTTGAACTTGCGCTCCTCCGGACAATCGAACCTAAGCTCCGGAGTGTTCACGAGCTGAGGGAGCTTGTCGCGCATCTCGGCCAGGCTCTCGCGCTCGTTCGCCACGATGTTCAGCAGCCGCAAGGCGCAGTACAGCGCGTCGTCGAAGCCGTAGAACGTGTCGGCGAAGAACACATGTCCGCTCATCTCGCCTGCCAGCGGCGCCTTGAGCTCCGCCATCTTCGTCTTGATCAGCGAGTGACCGGTCTTCCACATCAGCGGCGTGCCGCCGGCGCGAAGGATCTCGTCGAACAGGGCCTGACTCGCCTTCACATCGGCGATGATGGTCGCGCCCGGTCGGGACTTGAGGACATCGCGTGCCCAGAGGATCATCAGCTGATCCCCCCAGAGGATGCGGCCCTTGCCGTCCACCGCCCCGATGCGATCGCCGTCGCCGTCGAACGCGATCCCAAGGTCGCAGCCGCGGCGGCGAACCTCCGCGATCAGCTGTTCGAGGTTCTTCGGCACCGTCGGATCCGGATGATGCGCGGGAAAGGTGCCGTCGACCTGCTCGTTCAGCACGAAATGCTCGCCTTGCAGCTTTTCGACCACCGCCCGGATGGAAACGCCCACCGCCCCATTGCCGGTATCCCAGGCAACCTTGAGCTTGCGGCCCGGCTTTACGTCCTTCAGCAGGCGCGCCGCATAGTCGGGGAGAATGTTCATCTCTTCCGCGCTGCCATGACCTGAATCGACGTCGCCCTTTGCCGCCATGTCTCCGAGCTTCTGGATGTCGGCACCGAAGAACGACTTCTTGCCCATCATCATCTTGAAGCCGTTGTAGTCCGGCGGGTTGTGCGAGCCCGTGATCTGGATGCCGCCGTCCGCATCGAGATGCCAGACCGCGAAGTAGAGCATCGGCGTGGCCGCCAGGCCGATATTGACGACATTGACACCGGCCGCGGTCAGGCCTTCGATGCAGGCAGCGGCGAGTTCCGGCGAACTCAGGCGGCCGTCATATCCCAACGCGACCCGCTTGCCGCCCTTGCGGCGGACCATGGTCCCGAACGTGCGGCCGATGGCCCTCGCATCCGCCGGGTGCAACGTCGTTCCGACAACGCCCCGGATGTCGTATTCGCGCAGGATCGTCGAATCGAATTTGTGGGCCGCTTGGCTCATCTAAAGGCTCCGCAAAAAGGCGTGAGGATCAGGTGCGCGGCCGGGGACGGCCGATTCCTTCATAGGTGAAGCCGAGACTGCGCATCTCCTCCGGATCGAAGATGTTGCGCAGGTCGACGATGCGAGGCTGATGCATCGCTTCCTTAATGCGACGCGGATCGAGGCCTCGGAACTCATGCCACTCCGTGATCACAACCAGGACGTCCGCCTGCGTCGCCGCCTCATACGCGGTCTTGGCGAACGTCACCCCCGCGAGCAGCTTGCCAGCCTCGGTCATGCCCTCCGGATCGAAGGCCACGATCTTGGCACCGGCAGCCTGCAATGCCGGGACGATATCGAGCGACGGTGCATCGCGCATATCGTCGGTATTGGGCTTGAACGTCAGCCCCAGTACGCCGACCGTCAGCCCGGCTACCGAGCCGCCGCAGAAGTCGATGACCTTGCGCGCCATCTTCTTCTTGCGCGCATCATTCACCTCGATCACCTGCTCGACGATCGTCTGGGGAGCCCCTACCTCCCGTGCCGTGTAGGCGAGCGCCAGCGTGTCCTTGGGAAAGCAGGAACCGCCGAAGCCGGGCCCCGGATGCAGGAACTTGCGCCCGATTCGCCCGTCCAGGCCGATGCCACGGGCGACATCGTGGACGTCCGCGCCCACCTTCTCGCACAGATCGGCGATCTCGTTGATGAAGGTGATCTTGGTCGCCAGGAAGGCATTGCCGGCGTACTTGGTGACCTCGGCCGTCTCGATATTCGTGAACACCATCGGCGTCTGGATCAGATTCAGCGGACGATAGATGGCCGCCATGATCTCTCGCGCGCGGTCGCTCTCGACGCCGATCACCACCCGATCCGGCTTCATGAAGTCCTCGATCGCCGCTCCCTCGCGCAGAAACTCGGGATTCGAGGCGACGTCGAACTGCGCCAAAGGCTGCGCTTCGCGAATGATGCGTGCCACTTCACGCCCCGTTCCCACCGGCACGGTCGACTTGGTGACCACCACGGTGTAGCCGGTGATGGCCCGGGCGATCTCCGCCGCCGCCGCATACACGTAGGTGAGGTCGGCATGGCCGTCGCCACGACGCGTCGGCGTGCCCACGGCGATGAAAACCGCATCGGCCTTCGCAACGGCATCGACCAGGCTGGTACCGAACGACAGCCGTCCGGCCCGGGTGTTGTCGGTGACCAGCCGGTCGAGTCCCGGCTCGTAGATCGGGATCTCGCCCCGCTGCAGCCGGGCAATCTTGTCGACATCCTTGTCGACGCAGAAGACATCGTGGCCGAACTGGGCGAAGCAGGCGCCGGAGACGAGTCCGACATAACCCGATCCGATCATCGCGATGCGCATGGCTTAGCCCTTCAACAGGCGCTCGAGGAGCGCGCGCGTCTCTACCGCCGTGTCTGCGCGATGCAGCGCGACCGCGACATTGGCTTCCAGGAATCCGAGGCGATTGCCGCAATCGTAGCGACCGCCGGTGTAGCGCATGGCGTGGAAGGGCTGGCTGCCGATCATCCTGGCCATGGCATCGGTCAGCTGGATCTCGCCGCCGGCACCGGTCTCGTGCTTCTCGAGGTGGTCGAACACCTCCGGCATGAGGATGCACCTGCCGATCCACGCCAATGTCGACGGCGCCTCTTCCGGCTTGGGCTTCTCGACAATTCCCGTCATCTCGGCGAGCCCGTCCTTCTCTTCCTTGATGGCGACGATGCCGTAGCTCTTCGTCTGTTCGCGCGGGACGTCCATGACGGCGTTGACGTTGCCGCCGGTCTTCTCATGCGCGGCGACGAGCTGCGCGGTGCAGGTCGGCGAGCTGATCATCAGTTCATCCGGAAGCAATACGGCGAACGGCTCGCGTCCGATCCAGTGCCTCGCGCACCACACGGCATGGCCAAGGCCGAGCGGCCTCTGCTGGCGCGTGAACACGGCATTGCCCGGCTTGATGGTCGCCCCTTGCGTCTGCTTCAGCTCTGGCGCCTTGCGACGCTGCTCAAGCGTCATCTCAAGTTCGTAGGCGTGATCGAAGTGATCCTCCAGCGCCCCCTTGTTGCGCCCGGTGACGAAGACGAACTCGTCGATGCCGGCTGCCAGGCACTCCTCGATGGCGTATTGGATCAGCGGCCGGTCGACGACCGTCAGCATCTCCTTCGGCATCGCCTTGGTTGCGGGCAGGAAGCGTGTGCCCAATCCCGCCACCGGCAGAACGGCTTTGCGGACGCGCTGGGACATACTCGTCGACCTCGACCAAATTCACATTTGCAAGCCAAATCAATAATTTGGCCCGGCCATCCACGTCGGTGGGCGGGCCGGTTGATGCCACAGCCAAGGGGGCCCGGCAAGGTGCTTAGCCGAGCAGGACCTCCTTGGCCCGGTTGATCCTGGCGGCCAGATCGGCACTGCCTCCGACATCCGGATGCACGCGCTGGATGAGGCGGCGATGCGCCGCGCGGATATCATCCGCCGAGGCGCCTTCCGCCAGGCCGAGTACGGCAAGCGCCTCCGCCCGGCTCATGTCGCCCCGGCGGGTGCTCCCGGCCGAATGCTGGGTGTTCCGCCATCCGGCACCGAGGCGACGATCGAGATAGGTCTCCAGCACGCGCATTGAATCCGCATCGCCGGCCACCTCCAGATGCAAAGCGAGCAGTTCGGCGTCGGCGAGACTGTCCAGAGTGCGGCCACGAAACCGTCCCGCAAGAACGGCGCCGCCCACGTCGCCGCTGCCATGGTCGATCCAGGCGCGCAGGAACGCCGTCCGCACCTCCGTTCGCTGTCCGCCGCCCGGCGTGCTGAAGCCGCCAGATGCCCCCGAGCGGCTGCGGATCAAGCGCGGCAGGAGCGCTGCCACCACAAGGCCGACGAGCCCCGCGAGTTCAGGCAGGATTTCCGGCAGGAAACGAACGGAAAAGACCAGTCCGACCGCGACGACGATGGCGGCGAGGCCGAACAGCCCCCGTCGGACGTTGCGCGCCACCCGGCTTGGATTGGCGCGCAGGAACCAGCCGATGGCAAGAATGACCGCCGCCAACCCGCCGATCGCGAGAAAGACGGCCGTCATGCTTCACTGTTTGCCTGTCGCGGAGGCCGGCACAGTCGGCTGCCCCTGCCGCTCGCGCTGGATCTCCTTCCAGCGCTCGACGTTCCGGTTGTGCTCGGCGACCGTCCTCGAGAAGACGTGCCCACCCTGCCCGTCGGCAACGAAGTACAGCGAGCGGTCGTGGGCCGGATTCGTCACCGCCAGGATCGAGGCCCGTCCAGGATTGCAGATCGGACCGGGCGGAAGACCCGCCGCGACGTAGGTGTTGTACGGCGAGTTCGACTGGAGATCGGCGCGCGTGAGTTCGCGATTGAACGACCCCTTGCCGCCGGTGAGGCCATAGATCGTGGTCGGATCGCTCTCGAGCTTCATCTTGAGCCTGAGGCGATTGAGGAACACCGCCGCAACGCGGTTGCGCTCGGCCGGAATCGCCGTCTCCTTCTCCACCATGGAAGCGAGGATCAGCGCCTCGCGGCGATTGGCCAGCGGCAGCCCCGGCATGCGCTTGCGCCAGGCCTCATCCAGCGTCTTCTCCATGCCCTCCTTCATGCGCAGCAGCAGGCCGTCCCGCGTGTCGTCGCGCGAATAGAAGTAGGTTTCAGGGAGAAGATCGCCTTCCTTCACATCGATCGTGATGTCTCCTGTCAGGGCATCCGCCTTGCGCACGAGATCCAGGACCTCTGCGGTCGTCATGCCTTCCGGCACCGTCAGACGGCGCTGGACGAGCTTGCCCGATTGCAGCAGATCCACCACCCCCAGCATCGACGTGTGCGCCGGCACCTCATATTCGCCGGCCTTGATGGGCTTGGGGTCGGGATCGACCATCAATGCGACGCGGAACAGAAGCGGGTAGGAGATCACCCCTTCGCCGTGGAGAATCTTCGCCATGGTGGCGGGGCCCGCCCCGCGCGGAATGACGATCCGCTTGGTCGACTCGAGCGGCCCCTCGGCCACCAGCAGCGCATGGCCAAAGAACAGCGCGCCGCCCATCACCGTGAGGAACAGCGCGATGAAGAAGAGGACCCAACGAAAGAAGCTGAGCATGCCTCAGCTCCTTGGTCAGACGGCGCCGATGATCAGGCAGGCATTGGTGCCGCCGAAACCAAACGAATTGCTCAGCGCATAACGCACCTTGCGTTGCTTGGCCTGCTTGGGCACCAGATCGATGTCGCAACCTTCGTCGGGCTCGTCGAGGTTCAGCGTCGGCGGCACGACCTGCTCGATGATCGACTTGATCGAGTAGATCGCCTCAATCGCGCCCGCGGCGCCCAGCAGGTGGCCGGTCGCCGACTTGGTCGAGGACATCGACAGCTTGTAGGCATCGGCGCCGAAGGTCTTCTTGACCGCGCCGAGTTCGATCACGTCCGCCATCGTCGACGTGCCGTGTGCATTCACGTAGTCGATCTGATCCGTGCCGACATGGGCGCGCTTGAGAGCGGCCTTCATCGCACGCTGCGCGCCGTCGCCGTCCTCCGACGGCGCCGTGATGTGATAGGCATCGCCCGACAGGCCATAGCCGATGATCTCGGCATAGATCTTCGCGCCGCGCTTCTTGGCGTGTTCGTATTCCTCGAGAATCAGGCAGCCGGCGCCCTCACCCATCACGAAGCCGTCGCGGCGCCTGTCCCAGGGACGCGATGCCAGCGGCGGCGTGTCGTTGAAGTCGGTCGAAAGCGCCTTGCAGGCATTGAAGCCTGCAATGCCGATCCGGCAGATGGCAGCCTCGGCCCCGCCCGCGACCATGACGTCGGCGTCGTCAAGCTGGATAAGCCGTGCGGCATCACCGATCGCGTGTGCGCCAGTGGCGCAAGCCGTGACGACGGAATGATTGGGTCCCTTGAACCCGAATTCGATCGATACCTGGCCGGAGGCGAGATTGATCAATGCCGACGGAATGAAGAACGGACTGACGCGACGGGGACCGCGCTCCTTGAGCGTGAGCGACGTCTCGTAGATCGTCTGCAGCCCGCCAATTCCCGCCCCGATCATCACACCGGTGCGATTGCGGCCTTCTTCATCCTGGGGCTTCCAACCCGAATCCTCGACGGCCTGCTTGGCGGCGGCCATGCCGAACAGGATGAACCTGTCGACCTTGCGCTGCTCTTTCGGCTGCATGTACAGATCTGGATTGAAATGCCCCGCGGCCTTGTCCCCGATGGGCACCTCGCCCGCGATCTTCGTCGCGAGGTCGGACGTATCGAAGGCCTGGATCGCTCGGATACCGGACTCCGACGCCAGCAGGCGCCGCCAGTTGGTGTCGACGCCGTCTCCCAACGGCGTCACCATCCCCATGCCGGTTACGACAACTCGCCTCATCGTTCGCCTTCCCTTTCGAAGGAGCGGGCGTTGATCAGGACTTGGCGTTGCCCTTGATGAAGCCGATCGCGTCGCCGACCGTCTGAATCTTCTCAGCTGCGTCGTCCGGAATCTCGATACCGAATTCCTCTTCGAATGCCATCACCAGTTCGACCGTGTCGAGGCTGTCCGCGCCCAGGTCGTCGATGAACTTCGCATCTTCCTTCACCTGGGCCGCTTCGACCCCGAGATGCTCCACGACGATCTTCTTAACGCGCTCGGCAATATCGCTCATTGTTTGTCCTTCCCGTATCCTCAAAAACGTCCGGTTCGCCGGAGGGGTGGCGATTTCCGGGCTCTCCTAACATAGCTCCCCGGCCAAAACCAGCGCCAGAAAGCCCACAGAATCAGGGACTTGGGGTCCCTCCCCTCAGATCATCGCCATCCCGCCATTGATGTGGAGCGTCTGCCCCGTCACGTAGGCAGCCTCTTCGCTCGACAAATAGACCACGCCGGCCGCGATCTCTTCGGGCGTCCCCAGACGGCCGGAAGGAACGCGCCCGAGGATCGCCTTCTTCTGCTCGTCGCTCAGCACGTCGGTCATCGGCGTGGCGATGAAGCCCGGGGCGACGCAATTGACGGTGATGCCGCGCGATGCGAGTTCCTGAGCAAGCGACTTGGACATGCCGATCAGGCCGGCTTTTGCCGCCGCATAGTTGGCCTGTCCCGGATTGCCGGTGACGCCGACGATCGACGTAATATTGATCACCCGGCCGAACCGACGCTTCATCATGCCACGCATCACCGCTCGGGTGAGCTTGAAGGTGCCGGTGAGATTCACTTGCAGGACCTTGTCCCATTCCTCGTCCTTCATGCGCATCGAGATGTTGTCGCGCGTGATGCCGGCGTTGTTGACGAGGATATCGATCTTGCCCATCGCCGCCTCGGCGTCCTTGGCCAGGCGCTCGATGTCGGCGGGCTCGTCCATCCGGGCGGCGATGGCGTGGACGCGCTCGCCAAGAGCAGTCCGCAGCTCGTCGAGCGCCTCAGCCCTTGTGCCGGCCAGCGTCACGGTGGCGCCCTGGGCGTGCAGGGCACGCGCAATCGCACCGCCGATGCCGCCGGTCGCGCCGGTCACGAGGGCGGCCTTTCCGTTGAGATCGAACATGGGCATCTGGTCCTCAAACCGTCTTCAGGAAGGCCTCGATGTCGGCTGGCGTGTTGAGGGCCAGTCCGGTCATCTCCTTGTCGATGCGCTTGACGAGTCCGGACAGGACCTTGCCCGAGCCGCACTCGACCAGCGTTTCCACGCCCGCAGAGCGCATGTATTGGACGCTCTCCCGCCACCGCACCAGGCCCGTCACCTGTTCGACGAGCCGCTGCTTGATCTCCGCGGGATCGGTGATCTCGGCCGCGAGCACGTTCGACACCAGGGGAACCCGGGGAGTCTGCAGCGTCACCTTCTCGAGCGCCGACTGCATGGCATCGGCCGCCGGCTGCATCAGCGGGCAATGGAAGGGGGCGCTCACCGGCAGCAGCATACCGCGCTTGCAGCCCTTCGCCTTGGCCGCTTCGATCGCCCGCTCCACGGCCGCCTTGTGCCCGCTCACCACCACCTGGCCGCCACCATTGTCGTTGGCGACCGCCACGACCTCGCCCTGGGCGGCCTCCCTGCAGGCCTCCTGAGCCGGTTCCAGTTCGATCCCCAGCAGGGCGGCCATGGCCCCAACCCCGACGGGTACGGCCTTCTGCATCGCCTGCCCGCGCAGCTTCAGCAGCCGCGCCGCGTCGTTGAGCGTGAGCGCTCCCGCGGCGGCCAGCGCCGAGTACTCCCCGAGCGAGTGACCGGCAACGTGGGAGGCCAGGGTCGGCAACGGCCGGCCTCCGTCCTTTTCCAGGACCTTCACGACGGCCATGCTGACAGCCATCAGTGCAGGCTGGGCATTCTCAGTCAGCACCAGCTCCGATTCGGGCCCTTCCCGCATCAATTTGGACAGATTCTGCTTCAGCGCCTCGTCGACCTCGCCGAACACGTCCCGGGCGGTCTGGAACGCTCCCGCGAGGTCCACCCCCATGCCGACAGCCTGGGACCCCTGTCCCGGAAACACGAACGCTTGACTCATGGGCCCTTTCCCCCGGTTCTTGGCCTGAAAGCGGCGGTCCCTATACCCCACTCGGGCGGCGCCCGGAACGGCCTTGATTTGGGGGCAACTCTCTGTATAACCGCCGCTCTTCGGGGCCTAAGTCGGCCCCGTCTCCTTGCCGACCCAAGCTCCGGGGAATTCTGCTCCGGCGGAGGGTCGGCTAGATCCGGGCGGTTGCCGGTCGGCCTCTCTGCGAGGGGTACGACGAACTCCGGGTCGCCAACAGCCAGAAGGAGCCCGATTTGGCACTCTACGAAAACGTCTTCATTGCGCGCCAGGACGTCCCGGCGACGCAGGTGGAGGCTCTCACCAACCAGTTCTCGGAACTGGTGACCAACCTCGGCGGCACCGTCTCCAAGAAGGAATACTGGGGCCTCCGTTCACTCACCTTCCGGATCAAGAAGAACCGCAAGGGTCACTATACGCTCCTCAACATCGACGCTCCTCCGGCGGCGGTGAAGGAGCTTGAGCGCACGATGTCGATCAACGAGGACATCCTCCGCTACCTGACCGTGCGCGTCGATACGCTCGAGGAAGGCCCATCGGCCGTCATGCTGCGCGCCAGCGAGAAGTCCGACCGCCCGTCCGGCGAGCGTAGCGACCGGGGCGGCTGGGGCGAGCGCCCTGCCCGCCGCGAGCGTCCCCGCTTCGGTGAAGAAGCCCCGGCGGCAGGAACTGCAGCAGCAGGAGAAGAAGAATGAGCGCCCAGCGTCGACCCTTTACCCGCCGCCGCAAGAGCTGCCCGTTCTCCGGCGCCAACGCTCCGAAGATCGACTACAAGGACGTGCGGCTGCTGCAGCGCTTCATCTCGGAGCGCGGCAAGATCGTGCCGAGCCGCATTTCCGCCGTCTCGTCCAAGAAGCAGCGTGAACTCGCCCAGGCGATCAAGCGCGCCCGCTTCCTGGCGCTCCTGCCCTACGTGATCTCCTGAGGAGCGTATCATGCCGATGAACGTCATCCTGCTGGAGCGTGTGCCCAAGCTCGGTCAGATGGGCGATGTTGTGAAGGTGAAGCCTGGCTACGCCCGCAACTTCCTCCTGCCGCAGAAGAAGGCCTTGCGCGCCACGAAGGACAATATCGCCTACTTCGAATCGCAGCGTAAGGTGCTCGAGGCTCAGAACCTCGAACGCCGTACCGAGGCCGAGGCCGCCGCGGCCAAGATGAAGGACCTCAAGGTCATCCTCATCCGCCAGGCCTCCGAGGCGCTGCAGCTCTACGGCTCGGTCACGTCGCGTGATATCGCCGAAGCCGCCGACGCCGCCGGTTACAAGATCGGCCGCGGCCAGGTCGAGCTCGACACGCCGATCAAGGCGCTCGGCGCCCACATGATCAAGATCCACCTCCACCCGGAGGTCCTGGTCGAGATCGCGGTGCTGGTCGCCCGTTCCCCGGACGAGGCCGAGTTCCTCGTCAAGGGCGGGACGCTCGTCGCCGAGACAGAACGGGCCGCTCTCGAGGCCGCGGAAGCCGCACAGCGCGCGGCCGAGCAGGCGGCGGCACTCTTCGAGGCCAAGCCTGCCGAGGGCGAAGCCCCGGCCGAAGCCGGCGCCGAAGAGGCCCCTGCCGCAGAGAAATAGGCCGATTCGGACCCTTCCGGTCCGACCAGCCGACAAACGCCTGCCGTCGCACGCCCGCGACGGCAGGCGTTTTCATTTGTGCTGCGCGAATTTTCCCCGGCTACCAGGAGCAATTTTCTTTCGACAGGCCTTTGCATTGAAAATGCCAATCGGATTAACATTTGAGGCAAGAACGTGGCATTCCCGGTGGAAGTCAGGCGATTACACCGGTTTGTGAGGGTGATCCGACGATGCTGCTTGCGAAGGTTCTTTCCCGCGTACTGGGGGAAGGCCAACTGACGATCATCGATGCGGCAGGTCGTCCGCATCGCGTCCAGGGGGCCCGCCCCGGTCCTGCCGTCACGATGCGCGTGCATGACCGCTGGACCGAATGGCGACTGATGCTCCGTCCCCGGATCGCCTTCGGCGAAGCGTTCATGGACGGCAAGCTCACCGTCGAGGACGGCGGCGATATCTACGACCTTCTCGACCTGCTCGGCCGCAACATGGCGGCACTCGAGGCGACGCCCTTCGTGCGTTGGTCGTACGCCTTCCAGCGCCTGATCCGCGCCGTCGAGCAGCACAACCCGATCGGCACCGCCCAGCGCAACGTGGCCCATCACTACGACCTGAAGGACCAGCTTTACGACTTCTTCCTCGATCGCGACCGCCAGTATTCCTGCGCCTACTTCAAGACCGGCGAGGAACCGCTGGAACAGGCCCAGCTGGACAAGAAGCGCCACATCGCCGCCAAGCTCCTGCTGAAGCCTGGACAGAAGGTCCTCGACATCGGCTCCGGATGGGGCGGGATGGGATTGTTCCTGGGCAAGGAATTCGAGGTCGATGTGACCGGGGTTACGCTCTCCAAGGAGCAGCTCGCCGTCTCCAGCCGGCGGGCGCTGGAGGGCGGCCTGGCCGACCACGTGCGCTTCAAGCTCCTCGACTACCGCCAGGAGCCCGGCCGCTACGACCGTATCGTGTCGGTCGGCATGTTCGAGCATGTCGGCGTCGCCCACTACATCGAATTCTTCCGCAAGGTTAAGGATCTCCTGAAGGAAGACGGCGTGATGCTGCTGCATTCAATCGGGCGCATGGAGCCGCCGGGCGGCACCAACACCTGGCTGAAGAAGTACATCTTCCCCGGCGGCTACACGCCCGCCCTCTCCGAGGTCCTGGCGGCGATCGAGAAGGTCGGCCTCTGGGTCACGGACATCGAAGTGCTCCGCCTGCATTACGCAGAGACCCTGCGCCATTGGCGGGAGCGCTTCCTGTCCAACAGGGAGCGCATCAAGCAGGTGGCGGGCTACGACGACCGCTTCTGCCGCATGTGGGAGTTCTACCTGGCTGGCTGCGAAGTTGCCTTCCGGTATATGAATCAAATGGTTTTCCAGATCCAGATCGCGCGCAAGCAGGACGCCGCGCCGCTGATCCGGGATTACATGGTGGATGCAGAGCGCGGCGCGGCGGCCGTTGCCTCCACGATGGCGGCGGAGTGACTTCCTCCAGGTTAACAGGATGTGAAAAACTTGGTTGTGGGTAGCTGACAGCTTCCGGTTTCGTTCTTAAAAACGACAGTGGAGTTTATCCCCCTCTAGCTGGAAAAGGCTCTGACCATGGAGCCAGAGAAAAAAGCCAACCAGGCAGACGACAGAGTCATCAGGCTCGCCGCTGTCCGTGAGCCGCCTCAGAACCCCGAAGCGGAGCAGGCCCTGCTTGGGTCGATCCTGATCAACAACGCGGCCTATCACCGGGTCGGCGAGTTCCTCAAGGGAGAGCATTTCTCCAACCCGCTCCATGGGAAACTCTACGACAACATCGCCCGTCTGATCGAAAAAGGTCAGGTCGTAGGCGTCATCACGCTCAAGACCTATCTCGAGCACGATGAGGCGATGAAGGAGGCCGGCGGTTCCGAGTTCCTGGCCAACCTCGCCGCAGCCTCGGTCCATGTCGTCGACGCCGCGCAGTACGGCCATGTGATCCACGACCTCTATCTCCGCCGCCAGCTCATAGACCTCGGCCATGAGGTGATAAACGGCGCCTCCGCTCCCTCTCTGGAGGACACGGCGGTCGATCAGATCGAACTGGCGGAAAAGCAGCTTTACGACTTGGCGAGCGTTGGCCAGATCGAAGGCGGCTTCAAGCCGTTCCGGACCTCCCTGACCGAAGCGGTAACGGCGGCCGAGGCTGCTTACAGTCGCGCCGGTCAGCTGACTGGCGTCGCGACCGGCTTGTTCCAGCTCGATCAACTCCTCGGCGGCCTGCACAAGTCGGACCTGGTCATCCTCGCCGGGCGTCCTGCCATGGGCAAGAGCTCGCTCGCGACGAACATCGGCTTCAATGCAGCGAAGGCCTATCGGGAGGAACACGGTCCCGACGGCCACGCGAAGGTGGTCGACGGCGCAGTGGTCGGCTTCTTTTCGCTGGAAATGTCGGCCGAGCAGCTCGCCACCCGAATGATCTCCGAGCAGGCGGAGATACCGTCCGAGAAGATCCGCAAAGGTGAACTGATCAGTTCGGATTTCGACAGGGTTCTTTCGGTATCCCAGGAACTGGAACACCTGAACTTCTTCATCGACGACACTCCAGCCCTGTCGATCGCGGCCCTTCGCACGCGTGCGCGCCGGCTCAAGCGCACCCACGGGCTGGGCCTCATCATTGTCGACTACCTGCAGCTGCTGGCGCCGTCGGGAAGGTCGCGCCAGGAGAACCGCGTGCAGGAAGTGTCCGAGATCACGCGCGGCCTGAAGACGCTGGCCAAGGAGCTGGACGTACCGGTGCTCGCCCTGTCGCAGCTCAGCCGCGCCGTCGAGCAGCGCGAGGACAAGCGTCCCCAGCTTGCCGACCTGCGTGAATCGGGCTCGATCGAGCAGGACGCCGATGTCGTCATGTTCGTCTATCGCGACGAATACTATCTGATGCGCGACGAGCCTCAGCGACGCGCGGAGGAGAACGATCAGCGCTTCAACGAACGGCACGATGCCTGGCGCCAGCGCTGCGAGCAGCAGTACGGCAAGGCAGAGGTCATCGTCGCCAAGCAGCGCCATGGCCCCACCGGCATCGTGCGGCTGTCCTTCGAAGGCCAGTTCACCAAGTTCGGCAATCTGCCCGCCGATGAAGACCGGCCCGGCGCTCCAGCGTTCTAGAGTTCTCTGTGTCCCTTTCTGCCGAAAACGATCCCACCCGCCGCGCCGGCGCCATTCTCACCGTCGATCTCGGCGCCATCGCCGCCAACTGGCGCGGCCTGCGTGATGCCGGCCGCGCCGGCGGCCAGCAGATCGACTGCGCCGCCGTCCTGAAGGCGGATGCCTACGGCACTGGCGCAACCGTCGTCGGCCCGCGTCTCGCCGCCGAAGGCTGCCGCCATTTCTTCGTCGCCCATATC
The DNA here is from genome assembly GCA_018240685.1 of Pseudomonadota bacterium. Classification (GTDB taxonomy): domain Bacteria; phylum Pseudomonadota; class Alphaproteobacteria; order Reyranellales; family Reyranellaceae; genus Reyranella. Next base: position 15,783 of record JAFEFG010000072.1, read on the forward strand.
GACGAAGGCATCGCGTTGCGTGCCGTCCTGCCGGACCTCCCGATCTACGTGCTGAACGGGCTGCTGCCCGGCACCGAGCCCGACTTCGTCGAACATGGGCTCACGCCCGTGCTGAACCATCTCGGCCAGCTCAACAGCTGGCGCGCGGCGGCGCAGCGGTTCAACCGCCCGCTCGACGCGGTGATCCACATCGACACCGGCATGCATCGCCTCGGCTTCTCGCCCGAGGAGGCGCAGGTCCTCATCAACGAGCGCGGCCGGCTGCGCGGCCTGCGCCTGGCGCTGCTGATGAGCCATCTCGTGGCGTCGGAAGAGCCGGCGAACCCGCTGAACGGCGAGCAGCTCTCGCGCTTCCGTTCCTTCGTCAGGGCCATGCCGGGCGCGCCGGCGTCGCTCGCCAACTCGTCGGGGATCTTCCTGGGCCCGGACTATCACTTCGACCTGCTGCGGCCCGGTGCGGCGCTCTACGGCATCAATCCCCTGCCGGGACAGCCCAATCCGATGCTGCTGACGATCAAACTCCTTGCCCGCATCCTGCAGACCCGCCGAATTGACGCTCTCCAGACCGTTGGATACGGTGCCGCATGGCGGTCCGCCCGGCCGAGCCGCGTCGCCACGATCGCGCTTGGTTATGCCGACGGCTATTTCCGCAACCTCATCAATCGGGCCCATGTCTACATTGCGGGACATCGGGTGCCTGTAATCGGCCGCATTTCGATGGATCTGGTTACCATCGACGCGACCGACGTGCCCGAGGCCGATTGCCAGCCGGGTGCGATGGTCGAGGTGCTGGGCGAGCACCTGACGGCGGACGATCTTGCCGACCATGCCCGCACCAACGCCTACGAGGTCATGACGGCGCTCGGCCGCCGCTATGCCCGCCTCTACGCCGACGGTCCGGAGAGCCCGCAGTGAACATCCCCCTGGTCACCCTTCTCGGTCGCACGACCCTCGCCTTCCTGGCGGCGACCGGCGCGGTGACGTCCTTCGCCGGCGAGGCCCTCCGTCGCGCCGTCCAGCCGCCCTACTACCGCCGGCAGATCCTGCGGCAGATGATGGAGATCGGCTATTACTCGCTGCCCGTCGTCGGGCTGACGGCGATCTTCACCGGCATGGTGCTCGCGCTGCAGAGCTACACCGGCTTCGCGCGCTTCTCGGCAGAAAGTGCAATCCCCAACGTCGTGGTCGTCTCGCTCACCCGCGAGCTCGGGCCCGTCCTGGCCGGTCTCATGGTGGCGGGCCGCGTCGGCGCCGCCATGGCGGCCGAGATCGGGACCATGCGCGTCACCGAGCAGATCGATGCCCTCACCACGCTCTCGACCGACCCGTTCAAGTATCTCGTCGCGCCGCGCCTCATCGCCGGCATCGTGACCCTGCCGATGCTGGTGCTGGTCGCCGACATCATCGGCGTGCTCGGCGGCTACCTGGTCGGCGTCTACAAGCTCGACTTCAACGACGCCACCTACATCCGCAACACCATGGACTTCCTGCAGTTCCAGGACGTGTTCTCCGGCCTCGTGAAGGCGGCGGTGTTCGGCTTCCTGATCACGCTGATGGGCTGCTACCACGGCTACAAGTCGAGGGGCGGCGCACAGGGCGTCGGCATGGCGACCACCAACGCCGTCGTCTCCGCCTCGATCCTGATCCTCACCTTCAACTACTTCATCACCGAAGCCTTCTTCGCCCGCTGATCGATGACCTTCCCCAAGATCTCGCTGCGCGGCGTCACCAAGTCCTTCGGCTCCAAGAAGGTCCTCCAGGGCATCGACCTCGACGTCGCCAAGGGCGAGTCGATGGTGGTGATCGGCGGTTCCGGTTCCGGCAAGTCGGTGCTGCTGAAATGCATCCTCGGCCTGCTGCGGCCCGATTCGGGCTCGATCAAGATCGACGGCGAGGAGACCGTCGGCATCAGCAGCCGCCAGCGGGCGGCCGTCATGCGCAAGTTCGGCATGCTGTTCCAGGGCGGCGCGCTGTTCGATTCCCTGCGGGTCTGGGAGAACGTCGCCTTCGGGCCGATCCAGAGCGAAGGCATGGATCCGGCCAAGGCGCGCGAGATCGCCATCGCCAAGCTCGGCGCGGTCGGGCTGGGCCCGGAAATCGGCGATCTCTTCCCGTCCGAACTGTCCGGCGGCATGCAGAAGCGCGTCGCCCTGGCCCGCGCCATCGCCCGCGAGCCGGAGATCATCTTCTTCGACGAGCCGACCACCGGCCTCGACCCCATCATGGCCGACGTCATCAACGAGCTGATCGTGAAGTGCGTCAGCGATCTCGGCGCCACGGCGGTGTCGATCACCCATGACATGGCGAGCGCGCGCAAGATAGGCCACCGCATCGCGATGCTCTACGAGGGCAAGTTGATCTGGCAAGGGCCGGTGAGCGAGATCGACCATTGCGGCAACGCCCATGTCGAGCAGTTCATCCACGGTCGCGCCGAAGGGCCGATCCAGATGCAGGTGCGCAAGCTGTGACCGCCGTTCCCAGACAGGCCGCATCATGGCACGGCCGGTAAAGCGGTTCGTCTGCCAGTCCTGCGGCGCCGTCACCACCAAGTGGAGCGGCCGCTGCGAGAGCTGCGGCGAATGGAACACCATCGTCGAGGAAGCCGCTCCAGCCCCGGGCCCGGCCGGCGGCGGGCTGGCGCGCGGCGGCAAGGGACGCCTGCTCGATTTCGCCGGCCTCACCGGCTCGACCCCGCAGCCGCCGCGCTACCGGAGCGGCATCGCCGAGTTCGACCGCGTCTGCGGCGGCGGGCTGGTGGTGGGCTCGGCGCTGCTGATCGGCGGCGATCCGGGCATCGGCAAGTCCACCCTGCTCCTGCAGGTCGCGGCGGCGCTGGCGAAGCAGAACACGGCCTGCGCCTACATCTCGGGCGAGGAGGCGCTGGACCAGGTGCGCCTGCGTGCCGAGCGGCTGGGACTGCACGGCGCGCCGGTGCAGCTCACCACGGCGACCTCGGTGCGCGACATCGTGGCGACGCTGGAGCGGCCCGACGCGCCCAGGGTGGCGATCATCGATTCGATCCAGACCATGTGGCTCGACACGGTCGAGAGCACGCCGGGGACCGTGACCCAGGTACGGGCCTCGGCCCAGGCGCTGGTCGAGCTCGCCAAGCGGCGCGGCATCGCCGTGCTGCTGGTCGGCCACGTCACCAAGGACGGCGCCATCGCCGGCCCGCGCGTGCTGGAGCACATGGTGGACACGGTCCTCTATTTCGAGGGCGAGCGCGGCCACCAGTTCCGCATCCTGCGCACGGTGAAGAACCGCTTCGGCCCCACCGACGAGATCGGCGTGTTCGAGATGTCCGACCGCGGCCTCGCCGACGTGGCGAACCCGTCGGCGCTGTTCCTGGCCGAACGCCGCGGCCAGGTGTCGGGGGCCTGCGTCTTCGCCGGCATCGAGGGCACCCGCCCGGTCCTGGTCGAGATCCAGGCGCTGGTCGCCCCCTCCTCCTTCGCCACGCCGCGCCACGCGGTAGTGGGCTGGGATTCCAACCGGCTGGCGATGGTGCTGGCGGTGCTGGAGGCGCGCTGCGGCGTGAGCATCGGCGCCAACGACGTCTATCTCAACGTGGCCGGCGGGCTCAGGATCGGCGAGCCGGCAGCGGATCTCGCCGTGGCGGCGGCGGTGGTCTCCTCGCTGGCCGACGAGGCCGTGCCGCCCGACATGGTGGTGTTCGGCGAGATCGGCCTGGGCGGCGAGGTTCGGCCCGTCGGGCAGCGCGAGGCGCGGCTGCGCGAGGCGGCCAAGCTCGGCTTCCGCACTGCCCTGGTTCCCGGCAGCCGCAGCGGTCCGGCGCGGCCCGGCGGCAGCGGGACGGCACGCGCGGCGGAGGGCATCGTCGTTGACGAAATCGAGCATCTGTCGGACCTTGTCGCCCGCTTCCAGCCGGCCGACCGGCCCCTGAAGCGGCCGCGGCGGGAAACCGGCCCGGATCGCCGGCGCGAATAGGTCACGAAGCGCAGAGTAAGGGGAGAATCAGGGGCAATGGATCAACTCGGCATCACGGTCTTCGACGTCGCCGTCATCGCCGCCGCCGTCTTCGGCGCGGCCGTGGGCGCATCGTCGGGTTTTGCCCATTCTGTACTCTTCATCGCCTCCTGGATTGCCGCCGGGTGGGTCGCCGTCCACTTCTCGAACCAGGTCCAGCCGCAGATCGAGCAGCTCGTCGGCAACACCGAGCTGGCCTATTTCGTGTCGATGCTGGTCGTATTCGTCGGCGCCCTGATCGTGCTGGTGATGCTGACCAACGCCTTCTCCCGCTCGATCCGGTCCAGCCCGCTGGCCAAGCCGGACCGCATCCTGGGGGCGGGTTTCGGCGTGCTCTGCACCTGGATCGCGCTGGGCACCCTGTTCCTGTTCTACAGCTACCTCGGGCCCAAGCAGCTGCCGCCGCCAGTCGAGGGCGGGGCCACGTTCCCCCTGATCAAGGACATGGCCGCCTTCGTGGAGCCCTACCTGCCGCCGGGCTTCCGCGCACGTCTGACGCAGAAACCGGTCGTCGATTCCGGCTCCACCCCGGCCCCCCTGGTCACGACGCCCGGAGACGGCAAGACGACCGGCGACGGCAAAACGTCCGGGGATGGCAAAACCGACGACAACAAACAGTCGCAGTGAGTTATCCTTGATGGCGCGCGGGTCGACACCCAGATATAACCCCGCCGTGACCCCGCACCATCCAGCCCACGACCTCGACAAGTTCCACGAGGAATGTGCGCTGTTCGGCATCTACGGAACGTCGGATGCCGCCGCGCACACTGCGCTGGGCCTGCATGCGCTCCAGCACCGGGGCCAGGAGGCCTCCGGCATCGTCACCTTCGATGGCCGGCATTTCCACAATCACCGGGCGGCCGGCCTGGTCGGCGACATCTTCGGCGAGCAGTCGGTGATCGCCACCCTCAAGGGCTACTCGGCCATCGGCCATAACCGCTACGCCACGACGGGCGGCTCCTCCGACCGCAACATCCAGCCGATCTTCGCCGATTTCGACTTCGGCGGGCTGGCGCTGGCCCACAACGGCAACCTCACCAACGCCTACCTCCTGCGCAAGGAGCTGGTGCGGATGGGCTGCCTGTTCCAGTCGACCACCGACACCGAGGTCATCAACCACCTGATCGCCCGCTCCGCCTATTCGACGGTGGTCGACCGCATCATCGACGCGCTGGGCAAGGTCAAGGGCGCCTATTCGCTCCTGATGCTGACCGCCGAGGCGCTCTACGGCATGCGCGACCCGCTTGGCGTACGCCCGCTCTGCATCGGCCGGCTGGACGACGCGTGGATCATCACGTCCGAGAGCTGCGCGCTCGACATCCTGGGCGCGCGCTTCGTGCGCGACGTCGAGCCGGGCGAGATCGTCATCGTCGACGGCCAGGGCCTGCGCTCGATCAAGCCCTTCCCCAAGCAGCCGCGCCGCTTCTGCGTCTTCGAGCACATCTATTTCGCCCGGCCGGACAGCAGGATCGAGGGCGTCGGCGTCTACGAGGCGCGCAAGCGCATCGGCATCGAGCTCGCCCGGGAGAACCCGGTGCCGGCCGACGTCATCGTGCCGGTGCCCGATTCGGGCGTGCCGGCGGCGATCGGCTACGCCCAGGAATCGGGGATCCCGTTCGAACTCGGCATCATCCGCAACCACTATGTCGGCCGCACCTTCATCGAGCCGGCCGATCACATCCGTCATCTCGGTGTGCGGCTGAAGCACAACGCCAATCGCGCCCAGCTCGACGGCAGGCGCGTGGTGCTGGTGGACGACTCGATCGTGCGCGGCACGACCTCGATGAAGATCGTCGAGATGGTGCGCAGCGCCGGCGCCAAGGAAGTGCATATGCGGATCGCCGCGCCGCCGACCACCGATCCCTGCTTCTACGGCATCGACACGCCCGAGCGCAGCAAGCTGCTGGCCTCGCGCTACGACGTCGCCGGCATGGCGAAGTTCATCGGCGTCGATTCGCTGGCCTTCATCTCCATCGACGGTCTCTACCGCGCCATGGGCCTGCCCGGGCGCGACCCCGTCAGCCCCAGCTTCTGCGACGCCTGCTTCACCGGCGAGTACCCGATCGCCCTCGACGACGTGAACGACGCCGAGGATCGCCAGCTTTCCTTCCTCGCCGAGCCGGCCTGAGACGATGAGGCTCAAGGGCCGGATCGCGCTGGTCACCGGCGCTTCGCGAGGCCTGGGCGCGGCCGCGGCGCTGGCCTATGCCAGGGAAGGCGCGCACTGCATCCTGGTGGCGCGCACGGTGGGCGGGCTGGAGGAAGTCGACGACCGCATCAAGGCGATCGGCGGCAGCGCCACGCTGGTGCCGCTCGACGTCACCGACGGCCCCGGCATCGACCGGCTGGGGGCGGCGCTCTACGAGCGCTTCGGCAAGCTCGACATCCTGCTGGGCAATGCCGGGATGCTCGGCATGCTGGCGCCGATCGGCCATATCGAACCCGACATCTTCGAGCGCACGATGGCGGTGAACGTGACCGCCAACTGGCGCCTGATCCGCTCGCTCGATCCGTTGCTGCGCCAGTCGGATGCCGGCCGCGCGATCTTCGTCACCTGCGGCGTCTCGCGGCGCATCGTGCCCTACTGGAGCCTCTACGCCGCCAGCAAGGCCGCGCTCGACATGATGGTCGGCACCTACGCCGCCGAGTGCGGGCACACCCGCGTGCGGGTCAACCTCTACGATCCCGGCCCGCTGCGCACGAAGCTGCGCAACCAGGCCTTCCCGGGCGAGAAGCCCGAGACCGTACCGGCGCCGGAAGAGCATACAGAGGCCCTGATTGGGCTCTCCCTGCCGTCCTGCACGATGAACGGCGAATGGGTGTCGGGCGACGCCACTACCGGCTGATCGGGCGCGACAGCAACGGAAGCACAATGCCGCCGGCCGGCGTCGAACGGGTGGGCGGAACGATATCGGGGATTCTCGTACTGCCGGCGGACTGCGCGATCGCGTCGGAGATCTGGTCATGCAGGATGCCGACGCCGTAGTCGGTCGCCGAACCGGCAACGCCGGACGTCACGGCACCGAAGCCCTTCACCGCCTCCTCCGAGATCCTGGCGCCCACCATCCGGCGGGTCAGCGTGGCGCCCGTCTCCACCGCCCCCGTGACGCCGGCGCCCACCGTCGTGCTGACCAGCGACTCGACGCCGGCGATGCCGCCCGACAGCGCCGCCTTGCCTGAGCTCTTCCAAAAGCCTTCTCCCGACGCTGCGCTCGTGACTAGCGTCTGCACAGCAGCCGGCGTCGCCGATGTCATGAAGCCGATGCCGGCAGATTCGAGGAACGTCATGCCGGTGGCCGAAGCCTGGAAGGCGGCCGTGTAAGGCATAGCGATGGAAACTGCGAGGCCCAGCGCCATCAAGGACGCTTTGGCGGGGTTGGCCTTTGCCCAGGCGACGGCTCCTTGAGCAGACTCGAGCGCCGATGTGCCGGCACCGATCGCACCTTCGGCCATCACTTCGTCGAGGCGGCGCATGGGGACGTAGACCGGCAGGTCGGGCCGCTGCGCCCCGGGATACTGCCAAGCCTGCAGCGTATACGGCGCGTCGCCGGCAGGCGGCTTCAACTGGAACTGCTTGGCGAGCTCCATTTGCTGCACCGTCAGCTTGCCGTCCTTCCATTCGGCAAGATCGATCGTGATCGCCTTGCCGTCGGGCGCGATGACGATGGTCTTCTGCGGCACGGCCTCGCCGCTCGCCTCAGCCGCGCCGAGCTGACGCCAGGTTCCGGCCCACTGTGTGGGCGGCCCAGGCGGGTTGGAGCGCGGCATACTGGCGGCGCAGCGCCCGGAGATCGAAGAGTTGGTCGACGGCCCGCCGGTCCAGGTGTTGGTAAGCGTGCCGTCGGAGGCGAGCACGATCGTTCCGGTCAGGTCGCTGTCGCTGACATAGGAACAATCGGCCGTCGAGACGGAGACCTTGAGATGGGCGCGGGAAACGATCTGGTTGCCGCGCAGGATGCCGGTGATGGCCGAACTTATGCTGGCGACTCCGAGCTGCCGCTGCATGGAGCAGCTCACGTTGCCGGCGGAGATCATGCAGACGTCGCGGAACTTCTCATTGGGCTGATCCGCCGTCCAGGTCACCATCTCGAAAGCGCCGTCGGCCAGCAGGGCCTGCTGCTGGGCCGCAGCCGGGATCGCCGCAGACAGCGAGCCGGCCAATAGAAAGGCTGGCAGAGAGCAGCGAAGGAACCGCATCGCCTCCCCCATCACCGTGCGCCGGACAAGGGCTGCGACGCCACCAGGCGGCGGCCATCGCTCTTGTCGGGATGCATGTCGGTGCGCAGGTAGATGTTGGCCACCGCCGGTCTGCCGGCCGCCTTCCACGGCACGGTCGTCACCGGAAAGCCGTTGAGGCTAAGCGACCTGCCGGCATAGGCGGCGCCGGGCGGCGCCGGCTTGTCGGCGACGTGGATCTCCAGCCGGTCGCCCGCCAGCATGCGGTCCGGCGACACGGCGATCAGCAGCCAGTCGCCTTCGGCCTGCGGCAGCGGCTTGCGCAGCGCGAGCGTAGCTTCAAGGAAGGCGCCGACGTCGGTCCATTTGCGCTTCATTAGCGCCTCGCCCGCCGCGGCCGGTATGGCGCGCAGCACAACCCGCGGATCCGTCGGCGTCACGGCCATGGTCTGCAGCTCGTGCAGCACCAGCCCCTTGCCCTCGCCGGTATAGTCGATCAGAAACGCCGTCTCGGCTCGCAGCGCCCTGGCGTCGACGAACTGAACGACACCCATCAGGCGCCGGCCGTTGCTTCCATGAGCCGAAGGCTCGAGCCGATGCAGGCGCACGCCGGCCACGGCATATCCCTCGTAGGCGAACACGGCCGCCTCGCCCACCCTGTCGCCGGACAGCACACGGGCATCGCCCGCCAGCGAGACCGGCGCGACTCCGTGGCCAAGATCGTTTTCGCCGCGCAGCGAACGCACCACCGCGACGATGGCGGTCATGACGTCGGGGGCGACGGCCGAGGGCGCCACTTCGTAGCGGCCGGGCATAGCGACGGCGTAGCGATCGTCGGCCGCATGCGCGCCCGCGGAGAAGGCCAGCAGTATTGCGGCCAGGACGACAGACCGTTTCATGGCAGGAGTGTCGTCACCGCGCCGGCACAGGACCTTGCGCTGGATCAAACGTCGCCCGCGACGGACGCCTGGGAGCGACCCTCGGAAATTGCGCGCAAGCGCGGCTGCCGGTGTCCGGGCGCGACGGGGCCGGGGCGCGACTGTGCCGGGGCGACGGGGTCGGCGCTACGTCTTCTTCTTGCGGGCCGGTGCCGGCTTCTTGCGCGCCGAATTCCTCTTGGCGCGGCGCGCGGCCACCCGCTTGTCCTCGTCGGCAAACGGATCGCTGTCTTTCGCCGCCGCCGCGACCCAGGTCGCGCCGCCGCCGCCGGACGGCGGGAAGAACAGCTCGCGCCGGGCGTTCTTGTAGGTGCCCGGCTTGAAGTTCCTGGCGATCCACGCGTCGGTGGGATCGAGCAGGAGCGGATTGTCGCCGGAGCCGTCGGCGGCAAACTTGTTGATGATGTCGCGGGCATAGAAGTGACGGAACAGGCGGTCCAGCTCCGTCATGTAGATGTCCGCCACCCGCGTGTCGCCGCGCACGATCAGCATGTTCTCGTCGTTGGCGATCAGCGAATTGGTCGAGAAGTTGGCCGAGCCCGAGCAGACCAGCGGATCCTTCGACATCGGATCGATCAGGAGCACCTTGGAGTGGACGAAGAAGACGTGGCCGTTGTTCGTCGGCCGCGCCAGTTCCTCGCCGATGAACCATTTGTCGAGCGGCGAGTGCGGGATCGGCGCCACCTTGGCGCCGCCGAAGCTGGACTTGATCTTGGCGAACGACTTGTTCATCAGCGCGCCGTTGGAGAACAGCAGCTTGCCGCGGTTGTCCTTCTCCGCCTTGAGCACGGCGGGCGTCGGCGCATCCTCCAGCACCACCAGCCTCAGCGCGGCGCCGCGCCTGCTCAGTCCCGACAGGATGGTGTCGGCGACGTTGAACGGGATGGTCATCATGGCGAGGCTGCCCGAGTCGGCGATTCGCTGGGCATACCAGTCGAGCATGTTGTCCGCCTTGCGCGGCGAGAAGAACTCCGACACCGGCGCCGCCACCACGTTGGGCGGATTGCGGGTGAGCTGGATGGCGTTGGCCACCGCCTGGCTGAGCGGCGGGTCGCCGGAAAGCTCGAGCCAGTAGTTGAGGTAGATCTGCGCCGTCCCGGCGTCGTTGACGAGATGGCCGACGTTCGTCTGGCCGAGGAAGCCGGTGTCCGTGAAGTTGGTCGATCCGGTCCAGACCTGCTTCGGCTTGCCGCCGCTCAGCCGCACGATGAACTTGTTGTGCGGGATCTTGGTGCGCGTGCGCGGGAACAGCACCGTCGTCTTCGTGCCGTGGATCGTGGCGGTCGCGGGGATCTTCGCCGCCGCGATCGCCTTGCGGTTGGGATCCTTGGGCTTCTTGGTGTCGTGATAGACGATCCGCACGTCGACGCCGCGGTCGAGCGCCCGCTTGAGCGCCTTCAGGATCGGCAGCCATGTGAACTCGTAGGCGCAGACCCGCAGCCCCTCGCCGGCCGCCGTCCCGTTGATATAGCGCAGGCACGCCTCGGCCAGGCCGCGCGACAGCCACGCCGCCTCGGAGTCGTGCAGGGCGCCGTCGTCGCCGACGTCGTTCACCATGGCGTCGGTGAGCTGCTTGTTGTGGAACTCGGTCGCGAAGGCGTGGCTG
>JAFEFG010000073.1 GCA_018240685.1 Pseudomonadota bacterium
CCAGCGCAATGAATCGTGGGCTAGGCTTGAGCGTCCGGATAGATGCTGCTGGCGGGGTCGTCTTGACTGATACGGGCCCGTGGGTTAGCGGACGCGCTTAACAAGGAATTTTCCCCTCCGTCCCGAGCTGACTTGAAATTATGCCCTCCTCACAGCCATCGCCTGTGCGCGATCCGCTAAAATTGGCGCGCCTATCTCACCGGGAGTATTCGGGTGAGTGAAGCCAGCTTGTTCGTGCGGTTTTCCAGCGTGTTGCTCGATGCATGGAAGAAAGGGCTCGATCGGTTCGCCATTCACTCGATCGAGCAGAAGTCCGAAGAGAGCAATCCGGAGTTTCTCTACGTGCGGGCCCGCGCCCTCGCGCGAGCCGGAGATTTCGAAACGGCCTCCCGGCTCTTCAGCCGCGTCGGAGAACTGGCGCCGACGATGGCCGAGGCCTTCGAGGCCCAGGGCGAGATCCTCGACATGAAGGGGCAACCGGAACTGGCGATGGCGCAGTACGGCGCCGTGCGCAAGCTGCGCGCCGCGGTTCGCGACGGGGCGCCGGACCGGACCTTCGTGTTGCGGCAGCGCCGCCGGTTCACGGCGGAGATCGCCGCCTATACCTCGGTCCTCCATTCGATCCGGCGTCATGTCCTGCCGCATGTCGCCCGTGGCAACGCCTACCTGGCCGAGGGGCGACCGACGGAGGCGCTCAAGGACTATGAGGATGCGCTGCGCTGGAAGCCGAATGTGCCCGACGTGCAGGCGCTCAAGGGCGAAGCGTTGTCGATGATGGGACGCTACGAGAAGGCGCTCGAAGCCTTCGACGCCGCCATTGTCGGCCGGCCGACGAGTCCGGAGATCCTGGGCGGCCGGGCTATCGCCCGTATTGCGCTGGGCCGGATCGAAGATGCCGATGCGGACTGGCGGCGCCAGTTCGAGCTTCTGCCGGCAGAGCGGGCCGCGGCGCGCGCCTGCGTCGCCTTGCGGCTTGCCGACTACGAGAAGGCATTGCCGGAACTGGATCGCGCCCTCGAGAAGGAGCCGCAGGATCCCTACTGGACGCTCTATCGGCTGACGGCGTTGCGCCGGCTCGGACGGCCTGTGCCGGTTGCGGAGACCTGTTCGATTGAAACCTGGCCGGGAGCGCTGATGGCGCTGCATGCCGGCAAGCTGTCGCCGCAGGATGCCTTGGCTCGGGCCGACACTCCGGAGCGGCGAGCGGAGGCGGCCTTCCAGGCTGGCGTGCTGGCGCTCGACGCCGATCCGGCGGGGGCGCGCCGGCGCTTCGCGGAGGTCGTGGAGAAGGCGCCTCCCTCGATGATCGAGTATGCTGCCGCCCGCCACGAGCTCGCCCGACTCGGCCAGTAACAGCCTCAGCCTCGCGAGGATCCGATGTTCTCCGTCATCATCTACGGCCGCAACGACAGCCACGGCTACAACCTGCACAAGCGGGCGGCGATCAGCTTCAACGCGATCGCCGAGGTCATGTCGGACCCGGACGACGAGATCCTGTTCGTCGACTACAACACGCCCGACGATCATCCGACCTTCCCGGAGGCGATCCAGGACACGCTGACGGACAAGGCCAAGAAGGTGATGCGCGTCTTCCGTGTGCGGCCCGAGCAGCACGTGCACCTGAAGTCGCGTACGCATCTGGTGGCGCTCGAGGCCCAGTCGCGCAACGTGGCGCTGCGGCGCTCCAACCCGCGCAACCGCTGGGTCCTCTACACCAATACCGACATGCTGTTGGTGCCCCGCGACGAGAAGGAGTCGCTGAGCGACATCCTGGGCGCCATCCCGGACGGCTTCTACCAGGTCCCGCGTTTCGAGCTGCCTGAAATGCTGTGGGAAGCCGCCTTCGATCGCAAGGATCCCGCGGGCAACCTCGCCAAGCTGCGCGACTGGTCGATGCGCTTCCACCTCAATCAGGTCGTGCACAACTTCATGCCGATGCGGTACGACGCGCTGGGTGACTTCCAGGCGGCGTTGCGCGAGGACATGTTCGCCATCCACGGGTTCGACGAGGAGATGCTGCTCGGCTGGCATTGCGACTCGAATCTGGCGGCCCGGCTGGCGCTCTATCGCGGCACAGTCGACACCCTCGTCGACAAGATGTTCGGCTATCACTGCGATCACACGCGGGTCGCGGCAGCGAACAACAAGGGCCGGCAGACCAAGATGAACGACCAAGATCGGTTCATCTGGGACGTCTCGACGCCGTTCCTGCCGGCGCAGGCCGACACCTGGGGCTGGCCGGACGTCGAGATCGAGGAGGTCCGCCTCGACAGGGAGACCCTGTTCGAGCGGTTTTCCGCCGGCATCAATGCGGCCCTGGAGCCGGCGACGGAGCCATACCGGACGACCAATCTGGAATGGCACCTCTACAACGATCTCACCTACGATCTTGCCCACACTTTGCCCTTCGTGTGCGACCAGGTGCTGACCTATCCGCGCGATTCCGCCCTGATGCTGGTGGGTACGCGCGCGGACTTCCTCAGCCGGTTCGCGGTCGCGTGGCGCGGCATGGGTTTCACGGGCCCCATTCTCGTGCCGACCGAATGCGAGGGACTGCCGCTGGACACGCCGGGCGTCGAATCCGGTCCTTTCGCGGAGCTGTTGAAGCGCGCCGACATGTTCATCTTCGAGTTCGGCGTGGCGACGCAGGGGATAAACGATCCGGTGCGCACCGGCCGTGCCCTTGAGGCGGTCGACGAAGCGCGGCTCAAGGGAGTCGAACGTCTGTTCCGCCAGGCTGCCGCGCGCGAAGAGGAGACGCGGCCCGCCCATCGGCGCCTGTCGAGGCGCTTCATTGGCGTCAACGTGATCTACAATCGCTTCTGGCCGCTGTTCACCGACTATATCGGTGCCAACATCAATCCGTTCTGCGGCCAGGTGCTGGCCGGCAATCCGCGCGTGGACCCGACCATGAAGGGCAAGGTCCTGCGCTTCCGCGGACGCTACGCGATCTGAGAGCCGGCTGTCGGGGCGTCAGCGCCCCGAGCCGAGATAGAGGACGTCGGCCACGTCGGCGAACTGATCCGCCGGCAGAGTACGCCAGAGATCGAGGATCGTGAGGCGCTGGCCGTTGCGTTTGCACCAGGCCGGATCGATCGCCTTGTATTCCGGCCAGCCGGTGCCGACGATCAGCAGGTCGCAATCCTTGACGGCGCTGTCGACCGATGAGGCGCCGATGACCTTCTCACCCAGCACGGCGAGGGCCGCATCCTGGGCCAGCGGGTCGTGGACGGTCACGACATAGCCCGCATCGGCGAGCTTGCCCGCGATCTTCACGCTGTGGCTTTCCTCGACCACCGGCGTCTGCGGCTTGTAGGACAGGCCCAGCAGGGCGATCCGCGTACCGGCCTTGGCGAACTTGGAGACCAGCCCGGAGACACGCTCGATCTGGTGGTTGTTGATGCGGTCGGTCGCCTCCGCGACGTCGGCGCGGGCGCCGATCTTGCGGGCCAGCGCGGCGAAGGCCACGTTGTCGCGCGGGAAGCAGGGGCCGCCGTAGCCCATGGCGCCCTTGAGATACTTGGCTCCGATGCGCGTGTCGGCGCCCAGGGCCTTGGTGACCACGTCGACGTCGGCGCCCGGCAGGCGATCGCACAGGTCGGCCAGCATGTTGGCGTAGGAGATCTTGGTCGTGACGTAGGTGTTCACCGAGATCTTGGTGAGTTCGGCGTTCACGAAGTTCATGCGCTGCACCGGCGGCTTCCGTTCGCACATCTGCAGGTAGATCGTCTGCAGCATGTCGCCGGCCTTGGAGTCGCTCTCGCCGATCAGGATCGAATCGGGATAGAGCATGTCGCGTACGACGCTGCCGAGCGCGATGAACTCGGGATTGTAGCAGAGGCCGAGATCGGGCCCGACCTTGCGGCCCGAGGCGGCTTCCAGGGCCGCCTTGATCTCGGTGCCCGTGGTGCCCGGCATCACGGTGCTGGTGATGACGACCACATGATAGCCCTTCTTGTTCCGCAACGCCTTGCCCAGGGTCTCCATCGCCTGCAGCACGAAGCGGTTGGAGAAGAAACCCGTGCTGTCGGACGGCGTCGGCACGATCACGAAGCTGGCGTCGCTCTTCTGCACCGCTTCGTCGGCGTCCATGGTGGCGGAGAGCCGCGCCTTGTTGGCGGCGATCAACTCGTTGAGCTGCGGCTCGACGATCGGCATCTTGCCGGCATTCATCGCGTCGACGAATGTCTTGTTGACGTCGAGGCCGATGACCGTGAAACCGCGGCTCGCCAGCACCGCCGCGAGGGGCGCGCCGAGCTTGCCAAGACCGATGACCGAAACGCGAGGCAGGGGTGCTGAAGTCATTTCCGTGTCCGTTTTGAGGGCCGGTACTGATACTGTCGGCAGCGCGTAGACGCCAGCCCCGAATTTGCCGCTTCCCTGCTAGTGATTCGCGACTTGCGCCGTCCCGTCGCAGGGGCGAAAAATCGGCCCGAAACCTGAGGGAACTCAATGAAAGTGGAATTTTCGGCCTTTCCGAAGGCCTTTTCCGGCAATGTCGCGGTCTTTGTCGCGGCGGAAAAGCAGCTCCTGGCGACGGCGAAGACCCTCGATGAGGGGACTGGGGGCAATGTCGAGCGCGCCATCGCGGCCAGCCGCTTCACCGGCGCCAAGGGCCAGACGCTGGCCGTCCTGGGGCAGGGCGACCTCGGCCGTCTGCTGCTGCTGGGTGTGGGCAAGTCGCGCGAACTGGACGCCCGGGCGGCCGAGAGCCTCGGTGGCCTCGTCGTGGCCGATGCCAACGCCGCCGGCCAGAAGGCCGTGACGATCGTCGTCGATGCGGTCAAGGGAACGAAGCTGTCGCCGGCCCAGGTGGCGGCCCATGTCGCGCTCGGCGCACAGCTACGCGGCTATCGCTTCGACAAGTACAAGACCAAGGAGAAGCCCGAGCAGAAGCCCTCGCTGGAGCAGGTTACCGTCGTGGTCTCGACGGTCGCCGACGCCAAGCGCGCCTACGCGCGGCTGGAGCCGACGGTCGACGCGGTCTTTTTCGCCCGCGACGTGGTGAGCGAGCCGGCCAACGTCCTGTATCCGGTCGAATTCGCGCGCCGCGCGAAGGAGCTCTCGGAGCTCGGCGTGAAGGTCGAGATCCTGGGCGAGGCCGAGATGAAGAAGCTCGGCATGGGCGCGTTGCTGGGCGTGGGCCAGGGCAGCGATCGCGAATCGCAGCTTCTCGTCATGCAGTGGATGAACGGTCCCAAGAGCCAGGCGCCGATTGCCCTCATCGGCAAGGGCGTGTGCTTCGACACCGGTGGCATCTCGCTCAAGCCGGCGGCGGGCATGGAGGACATGAAGTGGGACATGGGCGGCGCCGGCGCCGTCACCGGGGCGATGAAGCTGCTGGCCGGCCGCAAGGCGCGGGTCAACGTGGTCGCCGTCTGCGCCCTCGTCGAGAACATGCCGGACGGCAAGGCGCAGCGCCCGGGTGACGTGGTGAAGACCATGTCCGGGCAGACCGTCGAGGTGATCAACACCGACGCCGAGGGTCGCCTGATCCTGTGCGATGCCATGTGGTACGCGCAGGAGAACTTCAAGCCGCAGGCCATGGTCGAGCTCTCGACGCTCACCGGCGCGATCATCGTCTCGCTCGGCCACGAGCGGGCGGGGCTGTTCTCCAACAACACCCCGCTCTCCAACAAGCTGCGTGCGGCGGGCGCGGAGATCGGCGAGAAGCTGTGGCGCATGCCGCTCGGCCCCAAGTACGACAAGCTGATCGACTCCGACATTGCGGACATCAAGAACGTCAGCAACGGCCGCGACGGCGGCTCGATCACGGCGGCGCAGTTCCTGCAGCGGTTCGTGCAGGAGGGAGTCGCGTGGGCGCACCTCGATATCGCGGGCGTGGCCTGGTCGACCAAGGGCAACGACACGACGCCCAAGGGGGCGACCGCCTTCGGCGTGCGCCTGCTCGACAAGTGGATCGCCGACAGCTTCGAGCGCTGACGCGTCCATGGCGACCGAGGTCAATTTCTACCACCTGACCCGATCGTCTCTGGAAGAGGCCCTGCCGCGCCTGCTGGTGAAGACCCTGCAGGCCGGCGAGCGGGCGGTGGTGATGCTGGGCTCGCCCGAGCGTGTCGACGTGCTCAACACCCACCTCTGGACCTACGATCCCAACGGCTTCCTGCCGCACGGCACGGCGAAGGAAGGCGATGCGGACCGTCAGCCGGTCTGGCTGACGCATCTCGACGAGAATCCGAACGGCGCCGGCTTCCTGTTCGTCGCCGACCATGCGCACTCGCAGCGCCTCGACGAGTACAAGCGCTGCTTCGAGCTGTTCGACGGCCGCGATGAGCAGGCGGTTGCCGAGGCCCGCGAGCGCTGGAAGGCCTACAAGGCCGCCGGCCACACGCTGGTCTACTGGCAGCAGACACCGGCCGGCGGGTGGGAAAAGAAGGCCTGAGGGCGCGCCGTCGGGAACTGCCCGAATTGCGGGAAATCGATTTGCGCAATTCGGGCACCTCTCTCGAGGGGAGGGAGTGGCCCGAAGGGCGACTGCGATTTTCCGCAATTCGGGCACCTCTCTCCAGGGAAGCGCAACCTGCCTACCAGAAAGGATACAGGGGAGGAGGCATGGAGAGAGTGTATAGATATATATAATATATTCTCATACTTAGAGGGATATATTAGGAATATATACGGTTATCCATGGATGGAAGGCTGGACGGCCGATTGCCGGTGCTTGGACGGCCTCCCTCCGGAAAGAGCTGCCCGAATTGCGGAAAGTCGCCGGTGGCTGTCAGGCGGAGGCGGACCTGCGGGGCGCTGCCCGGGCTGCGTCTCCCTTGCCTGCGTCTCCCTTGGCGGCGCTAGCAAGCGCGGCGTCGAGGAAGGCCATCATGCGATCCACTTCGCCGCTGGTGTCGCGTCGGACGGCGCCGTTGGGGAGCTTCCACCACGTCTGGCGGTGGACTTCCGCCATCGTCCAGTAGAGGCGGATGAACTCCTCCAGCAATTCGGTGCGCAACTCGCTGAGCGCGCGTCGCCGCGGCACGCCGTGCGCATCGGCCCAGCCGCAGGTCGTGGCGATCTCGTCCTGGCAGAGCTCGGTGACGAACGGCTCGACATAGGTGCCGCTCCAGAAGAGTTCCTGGGCGCCCGGGGAATCCTTGTCGGGGAAGGAGAGCGACTGCCCGTCATGGGTCGTCACGCATACGCCGTCGTTGTTCATGTAGACCCAGGGCGTGACCTGATCCCAGATGAGCTTGGAGATCGCATCCCGGATGCGCTTGCGGAGGCCGGGTTCGACGGGCTTCGACATGACGGCTTATTGCCCGCGCCCGGCGACGGCGTCCAGCCTCCCCCGAAAGAGCTGCCCGAATTGCGGAAAGTGACTTTGCGCAATTCCGGCAGCTCGATCCTGCCGCCCCGCCGTCGCGGTCGGGCTCAGCGTCGCGGCCAGACCAGGCCGCGCCAGGCGGCTGCGAGGCGCTCGCGCAGCGGCACGTAGCCCTCGGGACGATAGAAGGACGGCGAGTCGCGTTCGAACGCGGCCATGTACTGTGCGTAGGACTGCCGGCGCAGCGTGAAGGGCTGGGCCTGCGCGGCCAGGGCGTCGAGCGCGTCGTCGACCGGGAACAGCGGCTCGAACAGGCGGCGCTTGGCGAGCACGAGTTCCGCCGCCGCGTCGGGCACCTGCCAGAGCGAGAAGATGGCGGCGAGCTTGGCGAGCCTTTCGGCATCGAGTTCGCGACCGCAGCCCTTGGCGGCGGCAGGGTCGAGGGCATAGTAGGCCTCGCCCATGAAGGGGCGTCCGAACTTCGTCTCGGCCGGGGTTGGCCAGACATAGGGGCCGGGCAGGGCGCGGCTGGAGTAGCGTCGCACCTCGAGGTCGAACAGCTCGAAGCCCTGGCGGCGCATGAAGCGGTCGGTGTTGTGGAAACTGTGCTGCAGGTTCGACTCCGAGCCGATGAACATGACTTCGAGCTGGACGGCCATCAGGCCGAACTCCTCGAAGCGGCCGTCGAAGCTCAGCAGGACCTCGAAATCGTCGCGGTCGATGTCGATCTTGAGATAGTCGACCGTCTTCCAGCCGCGCTCGGCCAGCAGATCGGGCACGACAAGGGCGCGTGTGGCCTCGGCCAGCTCGGTCGTCTGCCACTCGTTCTGCCGCATACGCTCCTCGTGCGGCGCCTTCGCAAGCCAGGCCTGGCGGATCTCGCGGGTCCGCATGTAGCTGAAGCGCGGCTGGATCAGGTCGCCGATGGGCGCGACGGACGTCTTGTGCCGATGGGGGTGTCCCTCCGGCAATCCGGCGAAACCGGCGACGTACTCGGCATCGGCGCCGCGCTCGAGGCCGGCCAGCCTGCGGCATTCGCCTTCGCTCGCATCGATGCCGAGAACCTTCAACCGCGGCTCGAAGACGCGCCACCGCGGATCGATGCCGCCGGAGCAGCCGACATCGACCAGCGTGAACGGCTCCGCCTTGAGGCCGCGAGCGACAATCTCGGCGAACGATGCAGCCATGCCGGTCAGACCGTCGCGACCGGTGTCGCCGGCGAACCGACCGCGCCGGGCAGGCGCAGCGGCGGTGCCGTCAGCAGGAAGCGCGAGCGCTTGTTGGCGCGCAGCCACAGCGCCAGATCCTTCAGCCACCAGATCTCGCCCAGGTTGAGGCCGAGCTTGAACAGGCAATGGTTGTGCAGCGGCAGCGACGGGTGCTCCGCGCCTTCCGGTCCTGGCCGTGCCGGCACCGCCTCGACGCCATAGTTGTCGGCGATCAGCGCCGAGATCTGGCTGTCGGTGATCCACTGCAGCAGGCGCTGGTCGCGCCCGTCGAGCACGCAGCACATGGCATGCGCGCGCGCCGGATCGACCTTCTTGTCCATCTTCACGATCTCGTCGGTGAAGCCGGTATAGAGCAGCAGCATGTCGCCCGGCTCGACCCTCACCTTGTCCGCTTCCAGCACGCGGGCGAAATCGTCGTAGCTGACATACTTGTGGTCGCGGCCGAAGTGCTTCTCCAGATCCACCAGGACAGCCCGGCCCTGGATCGCCTTGGCCGCCATGTTCTCGACGCCGAGCTTGTGGGCGTAGCTCAGATGGCCGCAGCCGTCGCGGCCGGCGTCGGGCTGCGGGCCGACGACGTCGGAGCCGGCCTTGAAGCCGTTGTAGTAGAGCGGCTCGGGCACGCCGTCGCCGTCGGCATCGAACATGCCGCCGACATGGGCCAGCGTGTCCCACTGGGTCGAGTATTGCAGCGTCAGGATCACGCGGTCGTCGCTGGCCACGTCCATGAACAGCGGATTGAGGCTGTTGGTCAGGAAGTTGAAGCGCCAGCCGTTCTCGTCGCCCGTCGGCGACAGCACCGGCGGCAGCCGCCGCGAATTGAGGACGTTGCCGCCGGGAAGATCGAGCGGGAGGCTGAGGCAGAAGGACAGCCCTTCCTTCACTTCGGCGATTCCCTCCAGCACCTTCTTCGGCGTGATGAGGTTGAGGCGGCCGAGCTGATCGTCGTCTCCCCAATCGCCCCAGGTCGAGCCTTCGGGACGATGTTTCCAGCGCTTCATGGCGTTTCTCCCTTGTGAGGGCGGGGAGACTAGCCCGCGTTTGTGCGGCGCGTCATCACGCTTGCATGGCTCCCCCGCGCAATTCCGCAAGGCCCTGCGGGGAGGATCGTTTATGATGCCTGCAACAAGAGGGCCATGAATGTCCGCAGCAGTCGCCGTTCCCGGCAACCGGGATGTCCGCGTCATCAGCCTGATCGGTGTCGCCCACGGCGCCAGCCACTACTATCAGCTCGCCTTCGTGACGATGCTGCTGATCGTACGCGGCGAGGTCGGGCTTTCCTTCTCCGAGATCGGTCTCCTCGGCAGCCTGTTCTACGGCGTTTCCGGCCTTGGCCAGACAGCGGCCGGATTTGCCGTCGATCGCTTCGGCGCGCGTCCCATCCTGGCCGGTGGCCTGGCCGCCCTGGGGTTCATGCTGGGACTGATCTCGATCGCGCACTCCTTCGCCGCCTTTGCCGCGATCGCCGTGCTCGGCGGTCTCGGCAACTGCGTTTTCCATCCGGCCGACTTCGCCATCCTGAACGCATCGGTGAACCAGAAGCGGCTGGGGCGCGCCTTCAGCATCCACGGTCTCGGCGGCTCGCTCGGCTGGGCGGCGGGGCCGGCGATGTATTTCCTCGACCATATGTTCGGCTGGGTCGGTGCGGCGCTGATCGGCGCCGTTCCGGGGCTGGTGCTTGCCGTGCTGGTCCTGATCCATCGCACCGATCTCGTCGACCATCGGATCAAGGCCCGGGCTGCCGCTTCAGCGCACGCCGGTGCGTCCGTGCGGGCGCTGTTCCTCCAGGCGCCGATCCTGCTCTGTCTCGTCTACTTCGCCCTGCTTGCGACCAACACGGTCGGCATCCAGCAGTTCGCCGTTCCGGCGTGGAAGAGCATGTTCGACGTCACGGAGAACTACGCGGCGATCTGCCTGATGGTGTTCGTGATCGGCTCGGCGACGGGAACCCTGGTCGGCGGCTATTTCGCCGATCGCGTCCATCATCACGAGCGCGTTGCCGCCATCGGCCTGCTGGCGGCGGCGGCCTTCACGCTGCCTGTCGCCATGCAGACGGTATCCGCCGCGCTGCTGCCCGTGATCCTCGCGCTCGCGGGCTTCTCCGGCGGCACGACCGGGCCCTCGCGCGACATGATCGTCCGCCATGCCACGCCGGCGGGCGCATCGGGCAAGGTGTTCGGCTTCGTCTATTCCGGGCTCGACCTGGGGTCGTTCCTCGCGCCGCTCGTGTTCGGCCAGCTCATGAGTCTCGGCCATCCGGCGACGATGTTCTGGATCGCCACCGGCCTCTACGTCCTCAACGCCGGCATCGTGACGATCATCCGTCAGGCGACGGCGCCATCGCGGGTGACCGCGGCGGCGGAGTAGGGCGAGGCCGCTTCGCCGTCAGGCCGCTTCGTAGGCTTCCTGGGCCACCAGCCACTCGTGCTCGGCATGGGCGAGCTCGCGCTCCAGCCGCACCTTCTCCTTCTGCAGGTCGGCGGCCAGCGTCGGCGGTCCGGCATAGGTCGCAGGATCGGCCAGCTTGGCCTCGACCTCGCCGCGCAGCTTGGTGAGCTTGGCGATCGCCTTCTCGGCGTTCTCCAGCGCGCGCTTCAGGGGCCCGCGCTTCACGCGCTCCTCGGCGCCCTGCTTGCGCTGGTCCTTCTTCGAGACGGTGGCGGGCGAAGTGGCTGCAGCCGCCGCAGCCGCCGCCGCTTTTTCCTTCTCGCGCTTGGCCTCGGCCTTGGCTTCCTTGGCCGGACGGCCGCCGCGCTCGCGCAGCAGCCGGGCCTGGTAGTCGTCGATATCGCCCTCGAACGGCGTCACGGTGCCGCCGGCGACGACCCAGAGCTGGTCCGCCACCATCTTCACCAGATGGGTGTCATGGCTGACGAGAACCACGGCGCCCTCGAAGTCGTTGATGGCATCGATCAATGATGCACGCGCGTCCATGTCGAGATGGTTGGTCGGCTCGTCGAGCAGCAGCAGGTGCGGGGCGTTGCGCGTGGCGAGCGCCAGCAGCAGGCGGGTCTTCTCGCCGCCGGACAGCACGCCGACCTTGAGATCGGCGCGATCGCGCGAGAAGCCGAAGCGTCCGAGCTGCGCCCGCACCTTGGCCTCGCCGGTGCCGGGCCCCAGCGCCCGGTTCATGTGGTCGAACGGCGTCTGGTCGTATTCGAGCGACTCTTCCTGGTCCTGCGAGAAGTAGCCCATGCGCAGCTTGGGCGTGCGCCTGATGCGGCCCTCGCGCGGCGGCAGGCGATCGGAGAGCAGGCGGATGAAGGTCGACTTGCCGTTGCCGTTCTGGCCCAGCAGCGCGATGCGGTCGTCCATGTCGAGCCGCAGGTCGAGCTTGCGCAGCACCGGCGGGCCCTTGTCGTATCCGACCGTCACCTCGTCCAGCGTCTCGATCGGCGAGGCGAGCTGTTCGGGCGACGGGAAGCTGAAGTTGATTCGCTCGTCCACCGGCACGGTGGCGACGGGCCCCAGCTTCTCGATCATCTTCATGCGCGACTGCGCCTGGCGGGCCTTGCTGGCCTTGGCCTTGAAGCGGTCGACGAAGGCCTGCATGTGCTTGCGCTGGGCCGCGAGCTTGGCCTGCTGGGCGGCGTCGTTGGCCAGCCGCTCGGCACGGGTACGCTCGAAGAAGTCGTAGTTGCCGGTGTAGGTGACGAGCTTCTGATGATCGATATGCACGATGTGGTCGCACACGTCGTTCAGCAGGTCGCGATCATGGCTCACCATCAGCAGCGTGTTGCGGAACCGCTTCAGATGCTCCGTCAGCCAGAGCTGCGCTTCGAGATCGAGATGGTTCGACGGCTCGTCGAGGATCAGGAGGTCGGGATCGCTGAACAGCGTGCCGGCCAGCGCCACGCGCATGCGCCAGCCGCCCGAGAACTCGCCGCAGAAGCGGCCCTGCGCGGCGTTGTCGAAACCGAGGCCGTTCAGGATCGAGGCGGCGCGGGAGGGCGCGGAGGCGGCGCCGATCTCGTCGAGACGCATGTGGATCTCGGCCAGCCGCAGGCCGTCCTCGCAGGTCTCCGCCTCGGCCAGCAGGCTGGTGCGCTCGACATCCGCCGCCAGCACCGCGTCGAGGACGGTGATCTCACCGCCGGGCGGGTCCTGCGGCACCGAGCCGATGCGGGTGCGTCCCATCAGGTTGATGGTGCCGCCGTCGGCCTCGAGCTGGCCTTGGATGAGCTTCAGAAGGGTCGATTTGCCGGCGCCGTTGCGGCCGACCAGCCCGACCTTCCAGCCGTCGGAGAAAGCCGTGGAGGCGCGGTCGAACAGCACCCGCTCGCCGTGGCGGAAGGAAAGATCGGTGATGTGCAGCATGGGGCGGGGGGCTTTACCATGCACACGGTGGCGGAACCAAGGCGATTGGCCCGCTTGCCGCGGTCATTCCTCGCGTTTATAAGGCCCGCCCACTCGACCAATACACACGGGCAAGAGGGTTTTATGGCCGTCGAACGTACTTTCTCGATCATCAAGCCGGACGCGACGCGCCGGAACCTGACCGGCAAGATCAATGCCCGGTTCGAGGAGAACGGCCTCCGGATCGTGGCCCAGAAGCGCCTCTGGATGAGCCGCCAGCAGGCCGAGCAGTTCTACGGCGTGCACAAGGCGCGTCCGTTCTTCAACGATCTCTGCACTTTCATGACGTCCGGCCCGGTGGTCGTGCAGGTCCTGGAAGGCGAGAACGCCATCGCCAAGAACCGCGACATCATGGGCGCCACCAACCCGGCCAATGCGGCCGCGGGCACGATCCGCAAGGATTTCGCCGAGTCGATCGAGGCCAATTCGGTGCACGGCTCGGACTCGGCCGAGAACGCCGCGATCGAGATCGCCTACTTCTTCGCGGGCACCGAGATCGTCGGCTGAGCGGAGACACCGTCGCCGGCAAACAAAAAGCGGCCCGAAAGGGCCGCTTTTCCATTTCTGTTCCCGATGATCGTTGGGACGAGATGCCGTCAGGGCGAGACGGCCGCGCCGACGATGAGCGCGAGGGAACCGCCCAGGCCCAGCAGCACGCCGATCACGGGCAGATGCGCGACCAGCCCCAACGCCATCGAGGCCAGCAGCAGCACCAGCCACAGGACGGTGAAGAACACGAGCTTGCTGAAGCCCTCGTAGGTCTCCAGGTGGGCGCGATATTCGTCCTGAGATGCTTCGGCCATTGCGGGTCCCCCGTGTGATTTTCGTGGCGGTCTTATAGCGGACTAGGGATCGGGCGAGAAGAGGAGGGTGGCGCCCGGCGGAATGCCCGCCACGTCCACATGGCTGCCCGACAAGGTCACCCGGCCTTCCCCGATCCAGCGCACCACCATCGGATAGAGGCGATGCTCCTGGCGGAGGATGCGCTCGGAAAGGGCCTTCTCGGTATCGCCCGGAAGGACCGGGACGGCGGCCTGGGCGATGATCGGACCGCCATCGAGATCGCCGGTTACGTAATGCACCGTGCAGCCACTCAGGCGGACGCCGGCATCCAGTGCCTGGCGCTGGACGTGGAGGCCCTTGAAAGCCGGCAGCAGGGAGGGATGGACGTTGATCAGCCGCCCGGCCCAGCGCTGGGGAAACCAGGGGCTCAGGATCCGCATGAAGCCGGCCAGGGCGACCAACTCGACGCCGTGCTCCTCGAACACCGCCGACACCGTCCTGTCGAAGCTCTCGCGCTCGGAATAGTCCCGATGCGAGACGATCTCCGTCTCGATGCCGGCCCTCTCGGCGATCTGCAAACCGGGCGCGGCGGCGACGTTGCTCACCACACAGGCGATCTCGGCTGGGTAGTCCGGCGCCTCGGCGGCTCTGATCAGTGCCGCCATGTTGCTGCCGCGGCCCGAGATCAGAATGCCGACCTTCAGCTTTGCCATAGACCGTCCGCGTGCTCGACGACGCAGTCGGCTTCCGCGGTTGGCGCGCGTTCGATGACGCCGATCTCCGCGACCGTCTCGCCTTCGTCACGCAGCGCCTGGGCGACGCGCGCCGCGTCGGCGGCGGCGGTCACGACGATCATGCCGATGCCGCAGTTGAACGTGCGCAGCATGTCGTCGGTGGGCACGTTGCCGATCTGGCGCAGCCACGCGAACGCCGGCGGCGCACTCCAGCGCCGGGCGTCGAGACGGGCGCGCAGCCCGTCCGGCAGGCACCGCGGCACGTTGCCCGGCAGGCCGCCGCCGGTGATGTGCGCCAATCCCTTGATGGCGCCCGTCGTGCGGATCGCGGCGAGGAGCTGCTTGACGTAGATGCGCGTGGGTTCGAGCAGGGCTTCGCCGAGCGTGCCGCTGCTGAAGGGCGAGGGCGCGCCATAGGCGAGGCCGCTGCGCGCCACGATCGTGCGCACGAGCGAATAGCCGTTCGAATGCGCGCCGCTGGAGGCCAGCCCCAGCACCACGTCGCCCGGCGCGATGTCCGGGCGCGGCAACAGCTGCTCACGCTCGGCCGCGCCGACGGTGAAGCCGGCGAGGTCGTAGTCGCCTTCGGCATACATGCCCGGCATCTCCGCCGTCTCGCCGCCGATCAGGGCGCAGCCGGCGCGGCGGCAGCCCTCGGCAATACCGGAGACGATGCGGCGGCCGGTTTCGATCTCGAGGTGGCCGGTGGCGTAGTAGTCGAGGAAGAAGAGCGGATCGGCCCCCTGCACGACGATGTCGTTCACGCACATCGCCACGAGGTCGATGCCGACCGTATCCGGGATGCCCGCCTCGATGGCGACCTTGAGCTTCGTTCCGACGCCATCGGTACCCGAGACGAGGATGGGATCGCGAAAGCCGGCGGCCTTGAGATCGAACAGCCCTCCGAAGCCGCCCAGGCCGCCCATCACGCCGGGGCGGTTGGTGCTCTTCGCCAAGGGCTTGATGTGCTCGACCAGCGTGTCGCCCGCGTCGATATCGACGCCGGCAGCCTTGTAGGTCAGGGGCGGGCGGTTGTGTCCGGGGGCGTCAGGCTTCAAGCCGGGCTCATTCGTGCTAGATAGGTGGCGCGAACATAGCCAAAAACCGGACCCCTGCAATGCTGCCAGCCCGCTGGTTTTCCACGATCGTCGTCCTTCTGCTGGCCACCGTCGCCGTTCCGGGGGTAACCCGGGCGCAAATTGCCGCAAACAATACATATACCATTCCCGGCGTGGAGGTGGATATCACGGGCGCCGACGCCGTGAAGGCGCGCGACCAGGGCATCCTGGAGGCCCAGCGGCGCGCGGCGAAGATGCTCGTCGACAAGATGGTGGCGCCGGAGGACCGGTCGAAGGTTCCGCCGCTCGACGACGCGCGCCTGCAGGGCATGGTGCGCGGCGTCGAATTCGCCCGCGAGCGTGCGGCCGGCAACCACTACCAGGCGACCTTGAATGTGGTGTTCGCCGCCGCGCCGGTGAAGGCGTGGCTCGGCGAGGCCGGCATCGGCATCGTCGAGACGGTGGCGCGCGGCGCCCTGGTGGTGCCGCTGTGGAAGGACAAGATCGGCGTCGAGCCGCTCGACGATCGCAATCCGTGGCGTGATGCGTGGGAAGGGCTGGACACTACCGCCAGCGTGGTCCCGCTCACCGTGGTGCGCGGCGATCAGCTCGACCAGAACGTCCTCTCGGTCGAAGAGGCCTATGTCGGGGACGTGTCGGCCCTGTCGCGGTTGAACGAGCGCTACCACGCGCCGACGATCATCGTGGCCATCGTGGAAGGCGACAAGACGAGCGGGCCGCTGACCGTGAGCGGTATCCGCTACGACACGCAGACGGGAGCCCGCACGCAGATCCCCAAGACGACGGTCGACAACGTGCAGGGACTGCCGGATGCCGTCCGGAAGATGCATGCCGCGCTCGAGGACCAATGGCGCAGCATCGCCGTCGTGCGGCCCGATTCCCAAGCGACGCTCAACGTCTCGGTGCCGATTCGGGCGCTGAGCGACTGGGTGCAGGTGCGTCAGCGTCTCGGCACCGTGCCGGCCGTCAAGAATATCGCGGTGCGCACGCTGGAAGCCGACCACGCCGACCTGCGGCTCGATTACTACGGCACGCCCGAGCAGCTTCAGCAGACCCTGGCGCAGGTGGGGCTGCAGCTCGACAGGGACGGCGACCAGTGGCGCCTGACGGTTCGCTGAGGATACGGCCGCGGAGCACTCGATGAGCCGGGCGGCGCCGAACAGCCGTTGGCGTTTCTGGCTGGGTACGGCGGCCGTCTTCGTCCTGCTCCTGTGGCTGCTCAACGACATCCTGCTGCCGTTCGTGGTGGGCGCGGTGGTCGCCTATTTCTTCGATCCCGTCGTGACGCGCCTGCAGCGCCTGGGGCTGTCGCGCCCGCTCGCGACCACCGCCGTGACGGTCCTGGCCGCGCTGATAGCCGTCGGCGCGGGCTTCGCGGTCGTGCCGCCGCTGTTCGGCCAGCTCGAGGCGCTGGTGATCAAGGCGCCGGAATACATCGTCCAGGTCGTGACGCGCGTGCAGCCCATGTTCGAGCCGGTGCGCACGCGGCTGGGGCTTGAGCCGCTCAGCCTCCATGACCTGCAGGCCGAGGCCACGCGCTGGGCCGGCGAGGCGCTGACCATCCTGGGCGGCGTCGCGGGGCGGGTGGCACAGCGAAGCGCGGCGATCATCAACCTGCTGGGGCTCCTGTTCCTGACGCCGGTCGTGACGTTCTACCTGCTGCGTGACTGGGAGAAGGTGCTGGCGGCCATCGACAGTGGCCTGCCGCTCGATCATGCCGACACGATCCGCAGGCTCGCGCGGGAGGCCAATGCCGCGGTGGCCGGTTACGTCCGTGGCCAGGCGCTGGTCTGCGTGTCGCTCGGCACGATCTACGGCGTCGGGCTGTCGCTCGTGGGGCTGCAGTTCGGGTTCGTGATCGGCCTGATCGCAGGGCTGATCTCCTTCATCCCGTTCGTCGGCACCTTCGTCGGCGCCTCGATGTCGCTCGGCATGGCGCTGGCGCAGTTTCCGCCGGACTGGATTTCCGTGCTCGAGGTCGCGGCCGTCTTCGGCATCGGCTACCTGCTGGAAGGCAACGTGCTGTCGCCGAAGCTGGTCGGCGACAGGGTCGGGCTGCATCCGGTCTGGATCATGTTCGCGCTGCTGGCCGGCGGTTCGCTGTTCGGGTTCGTCGGTGTTCTGATTGCGGTGCCGACGGCCGCCGTGATCGGGGTGATCGTCCGCTACCTGCTGGAGCGCTACCGGGCCAGCGCGCTCTATCGCGGCGACGAGGCCGGGTGACGGCGCAATGGTGAAGCAGCTTACCTTCGATCTCGGACTGCCGGCGCCGACCTATGCGCGCGAGGACTTCGTCGTGGCATCGGGCAATCGCGAAGCGCTGGCCTGGCTCGACCGCTGGCCCGACTGGCCGGCGCCGGCCTTGGCGTTGAGTGGCCCGGCCGGTGCGGGCAAGACCCATCTGGGCCGGATCTGGGCGGGGCGCGCGCAGGCCCGCGTCATCCGGGGCGGGGATCTCGACGGCAAGACCGTGGCCGATCTCACGGCCCTGGCCAGCGCCTCGCCCGCGATCGTCATAGAGGACGCGGACCGCGCGCCCGAGCGCGGCCTGTTTCACCTCTACAACCTGATGCGTGAACGGCGCGGTTCGCTGCTGCTGATCTCGGAGCGGCCCCCCGCGCATTGGCGCATCGCCTTGCCCGATCTTGCGTCGCGCCTGCGGGCGGCGCCGGCCGTGGCGGTGGCGCCGCCGGACGACGAACTGCTGGGGTCGATCATCCTGAAGCAGCTCGCCGACCGTCAATTGCATGCCGGGCCGGGCGTCGTGCACTATCTGGTCTCGCACATGGAACGGTCCGCCGATGCCGTGCGCCATGTCGTCGCCGCGCTCGATCGCCGTGCGCTTGCCGAGCGACGCGAGATCGACCGGCGGCTGGCGGCAGATGTGCTTGCGGAGCTGTTCGCCTCGCCGTCGGAGGAGGGAGAATGATGAAGAAGCTGGTCCTTGCCGCCGTGATTGCGGGTATCTCGTCGAGTGCGTCGGCGCAGACGCCGTCGGTCATGGGAACGTGGCTCACCGCGTCCGGAGTGGCGCAGGTCCGCATCGGCCCCTGCGGCGATCCCGCGAGCGGGCCGATCTGCGGCTTCATCGTCGGCCTCGTCAATCCCAAGGGACCCGACGGCAAGGTCGTCGCGCCCGACGCGGCGACGGACTACCGCAATGCCGACCCCCAGCTGCGCGGCCGCAAGGTCCTTGGCATGCCGCTGATCTGGGGCTTCAAGAAGACGGCCGATCCGAACAGCTTCGAGGATGGCCAGATTTACAACGGTGAGAATGGCAAGATCTACAAGGCCAACATCAGCCTGCAGGGCGACGGCAAGCTGCGCCTGCGCGGCTACGTCGGCTCGCCGATGTTCGGCGAGACGCAGATCTGGACGCGTGTCAGTCAGTAGGGAGTGAAACGATGGACATGGGAATCAAGGGGCGCAAGGCGATCGTGTGCGCCGCATCCAAGGGATTGGGCAAGGGCTGCGCCCTGGCGCTGGCGCAGGAGGGCGTCGATCTCGTCATCAACGCCCGCACCAGGAGCGAG
The DNA here is from genome assembly GCA_018240685.1 of Pseudomonadota bacterium. Lineage (GTDB taxonomy): Bacteria > Pseudomonadota > Alphaproteobacteria > Reyranellales > Reyranellaceae > Reyranella. Next base: position 18,994 of record JAFEFG010000073.1, read on the forward strand.
CTCGATGCGACGGCCGACGAGATCCGCAAGAAGACCGGCGTGAAGGTGACGCCCATTGCGGTGGACGTGACGACCGACGCGGGCCGCAAGGAAGTGCTCGCCGCCTGCCCGGAGCCGGACATCATCGTGAACAATGCCGGCGGCCCGCCGCCCGGCGACTTCCGCGACTGGACGCGCGACGACTGGATCAAGGCGATCGATGCCAACATGCTGACGCCGATCGAGTTCATCAAGGCGACGGTCGACGGCATGATGAAGCGGGGCTTCGGCCGCATCGTCAACATCACCTCGAGTTCGGTGAAGGCGCCGATCGACATCCTGGGCCTTAGCAACGGCGCGCGGTCGGGCCTGACCGGCTTCGTGGCCGGCGTCGCGCGCGTCACGGTCCGGCACGGTGTCACCATCAACGGCCTCCTGCCGGGACCGTTTGCCACCGACCGGCTGCGCAGCACCTACAAGATGCGCGCCGCCAAGAGTGGCAAGAGCTTCGAGGAGGAGTTCGCGGCTGGCGAGCGGGCGCATCCAGCGGGTCGCTTCGGCACGCCGGAAGAGTTCGGCGCCGCCTGCGCTTTCCTGTGCAGCGTCCATGCCGGCTACATCACCGGTCAGAACCTGCTCATGGACGGCGGCCAGTATCCCGGCACCTACTGAACCGCGACGACTTCTGCGTCGGCCGTCGCGTCCTTACGCCTCGACGAGGTCGCGCGGCCGCACGAAGGCCTGCAACTCGGCGGCTCGCAACTCGGCCGCTCCGGCGGCGAGTTCCCGCCACCGGTCGATCGGTGCCCGCAGCACGGCAAGGGCGCCGGTCGGATACTTTTCGTGCACCGCCCGGAGCAGGTCCGGCGGGCCCGAGCCCGCAAGAGCGGACGCGAGCAGGCCGATCCCTTCGTTGTGGCCGATCAGCAGGACCGTCCCGACATCCTCCGGAAGGGCGCGAAGGCGGGCGAGCAGGGCGGCGTCCGAAGCCAGGTAGAGGCCGTTCTCCAGCGCAACGGGTGGCGCCGGCGCTTCCAGGCGCTTGAGAAGAGGGGCCAGGGTCTGCCGTGTCCGTGTCGCCGTCGAACACAGGATGAGGTCGGGCCGAGGGCAGTGATCGGCCATGTACTGGGCCATGGCCTTCGCGGCCCGTTCGCCGCGACGGTTCAGCGGGCGGTCATGGTCGGTCAGATCGGGACTACCCCAGGCTGACTTAGCGTGGCGCAGGAGAAGGATGGTCTTCACAGTCCCATTCCGGGAAAATCCTTGTCGGACAGATATTTAGTGAATTGCCATGACACGGTCATGTAGTGGCGCTACCGTTCCTGTGAATAATCACACAGGAGGCCGCCTCTGCCGAGGCGATCCATGGACGCCCTCGACAACGCTCCGCTTGACGATCAGGTGCTCGGCATAGTGCCCGACAGCCCACGCCGGTTCATCAATCGCGAGCTTTCCTGGCTCGCCTTCAATACCCGGGTACTGGAAGAGGCCAGCAACACCCGACATCCTCTGCTCGAGCGGGTGCGCTTCCTTTCGATCTCGGCGGCCAATCTCGACGAGTTCTACATGGTGCGCGTGGCGGGGCTTGTCGACATGCTGCCCAACCGCTCCACTCTGCTCAGCGACGACGGGCTCACGCCGGCCGAGCAGCTCGCCGCGATTCGCGAGCGGGCCTCCACCCTGATGGCCGATCAACAGCAGGTCTGGGCGACGCTCCAGGTCGAGCTCCGCGAAGCGGGCATCGCCGTGCTGGCCGCATCCGAGCTTCACGAACGCGAGCGCGCATGGCTGGAGCAGTACTTCATCGATCAGGTCTTTCCGATCCTGACGCCGCTCGCGATCGATCCGGCGCATCCTTTCCCCTTCATTCCCAACGGCGGCTTCTCGGCGCTGCTGAAGCTGCAACGCCGTGACGACAAGCGGACCCTGATGGCCCTGCTGCCGTTGCCGCCTCAGGTCGACCGTTTCGTCCGGCTGCCGGGCAGCGCCATCCGTTTCCTGCCGCTGGAAGAGCTGATCGCGATCTTCCTGCCGCGCCTCTTTCCCGGCTACGAGGTTACGGCGCGCGGCTTCTTCCGCGTGATCCGCGACAGCGACGTCGAGATCAACGAGGAATCCGAAGATCTCGTGCTGCTCTACGAGAGCGCCTTGAAGCGCCGCCGCCGCGGAGCCCTGATCTCGATCGCGGTCGATGCGGCGATGCCGACCGAGCTGCGCGACTTCCTGTTCGACCAGCTCGAGATCGCGGGCCAGACGGTGCATGTCTTCGAACTCGACCGGATGCTGAATATCGAGGACGTGAAGGCGGTCATCGTCGAGGATCGCGCGGACCTCAAGTTCGAGCCCTACAATGCGCGCTTTCCCGAGCGCATCCGCGATTTCGGCGGCGATTGCTTCGCCGCCATCCGCGCGAAGGACATCGTCGTCCATCATCCCTACGAGAGCTTCGACGTCGTGGTGCAGTTCCTGCGCCAGGCCGCGCGCGATCCGGCCGTCGTTGCCATCAAGCAGACGCTCTATCGGACTTCCGCCGACTCGCCGATCGTCAAGGAGCTGATCGCAGCTGCCGAAGCCGGCAAGACCGTAACGGCTCTGGTCGAGCTCAAGGCGCGGTTCGACGAGGAGGCCAACATCCGCTGGGCGCGCGACCTCGAACGCGCGGGCGTGCAGGTGGTCTACGGCTTCATCGATCTGAAGACGCATGCCAAGGTCTCGATGGTGGTGCGCCGCGAGGCGCAGTCGATCCGGACCTACGTGCACTTCGGCACTGGCAACTATCACCCGATCACCGCGCGCATCTATACGGACCTTTCGTTCTTCACCTGCGATCCGGCCATGGGGCGGGACGCCGCCCGCCTGTTCAACTTCATGACCGGCTATGCCCGGCCCGAGAAGATGGAGAAGATCGCCTTCGCGCCGGTGACGCTCCGGCCGACGCTCTATGGCCTGATCGACGCCGAGATCGCCAATGCCGCTGCCGGCAAGCCGGCGGCGATCTGGGCCAAGGTCAACTCGCTGGTGGATTCGGCGATGATCGACCGCCTCTATGCGGCGTCGCAGGCCGGCGTGCAGATCGACCTGGTCGTGCGGGGAATCTGCTGCCTCAGGCCCGGTGTGCCGGGATTGAGCGAGAACATCCGCGTGAAGAGCATCATCGGCCGCTTCCTAGAGCATGCGCGCATCGTCTGCTTCGGTGCCGGCAAGGCGCTGCCTTCGCCGGACGCCAAGGTCTTCATCTCCTCGGCCGACTGGATGCCGCGCAACCTCGATCGCCGCGTCGAGCTGCTGTGCCCGATCGAGAACCCGACGGTGCATGAGCAGGTGCTCGACCAGATCATGGTCGCGAACCTGAAGGATGACGGACAGAGCTGGACCATGAAGCCGGACGGCAGTTACGAGCGCCGTCAGGCGGGCAAGGAACCCTTCATTGCCCATCACTATTTCATGACCAATCCGTCGCTGTCTGGGCGGGGCAGCGCCCTGCGCCTGAGCGGCGCGGTGCCGAGACTGGTTCTCAGTTCCTGAGCCCGGCCCTCGGACTCTTCGGCGGCTGATCGGATCTGGAGCGGCGTAGAGTCGCGACGGATTTGTCGCTGCAATCCGGCTCGGTTTCGGCTAGACGGAGCGCGCATGGACGGCGAACGGACCGTAGACGCCCGAGTCGAGCAGGGTCATGGCGACAGAGGCCGCGTCGGGATCATCGACGTCGGCTCGAACTCGATCCGACTCGTCGTCTACGAGCGCGCCAGCCGGGCGCCGCTGCCGGTCTTCAACGAAAAGGTGCTGTGCGGATTGGCCCGCGGCCTCGATGCCACCGGACGGCTCAATCCGGCCGGCGTCGATCTGGCCCTGGCCAACATCGACCGCTTCGTGACTCTGGCGCACAATATGAAGGTGACGTCGCTGGACTTGCTGGCGACGGCTGCGGTGCGGGACGCCTCCGACGGTCCGGAGTTCATGCGGGAGATGGCCGGCCGGCCGGGAATCCGGGCACACATCGTGAGCGGGCAGGACGAGGCGCGGTTTTCCGGCTACGGCGTCATGTGCGGCATTCCGGGCGCGTCGGGCGTGATGGGCGATCTGGGCGGTGGCAGCCTTGAGCTCGTGGCCCTGGGCGGCGGGCGCATCGGCGCGTCGAGCACCCTGCCGATCGGGCCGCTGCGGCTGATGTCCTCCGGCAAGAGCGATCCCAAGCGGATCGTCATCGACGCCATCGAGAACGTGCCGTGGCTGCGCGACGAGATGGGCAAGACCTTCTATGCGGTGGGAGGGGCGTGGCGGTCCTTTGCCCGGCTGCATATGGAGCAGGCGGGCTATCCCCTGCACATCATTCATCAATACGACATCCCTGCCGACGAGGCGCGCGCCGTGGCGCGCCTGATCGCCGTGCAGAGCGCGAAGTCTCTGGAGAAGATGCCGGGCGTTTCGCGCCGGCGCGTCGACACCCTGCCGCTCGCCTGCCTCGCGCTCGACCGCCTGCTGGCGGCCCTCAAGCCGCGCAACGTCGTCTTCTCCGCCTTCGGCCTGCGCGAGGGCTTCTACTATTCGCGCCTCGGCTCCGAGGAGCAGGCGCGGCATCCGCTGATTGCGTTCGCCGAGGAGCAGGGTGCCGGGTGGCGTCGCTTCGACCTGGCGCCGACCGAGATCTTCGACTGGTTGACGCCCGTTTTCGCCGGGGAGGCCGAGGCCGAACGCATCCTGCGTCTCGCCGCCTGCCACCTGAGCGACATTTCCTGGGACGATCATCCGGACTATCGGGCCGACCAGGCCTATGTCCGCGTGCTGCATCTGCCGGCCCCGGGCATGAGCCATCGCGAGCGTGCCATCCTCGCGATGACGCTCGCCTATCGCTACAAGAGCGATCCCAAGTCGGCGATGCTCGATACGGCGTTGAAGCTGTCGGACGGGAAGGGACGGTCCTTCGCCCGGCGAGTCGGTGCCTGTCTGCGCCTCGCCTACAACCTGTCGGGCGGCGCGCCGGGGCTGCTGCCGCAGATCCAGCTTCGGCGCGGCGAGCGCGAGCTGCGCCTGATCGTTCCGTCGCAACTGCAGCGCACCCTGGGGGATGTGACGGCCCGCCGTCTCGAGAGCGCGGCGGAAGCCTTCGGCCTCAAGTCGGCGATCCTCTCGGACTGAACCGGTTCAGCCTTTCGGGGGGACGGGCAGCAGCTTGGCCTGTTCGCCGTCGAGCGCCAGCGCCACGCGACCATCGATGAGATCGAGCGCGTCCTGTCCGAAGATTTCGTGACGCCACCCCTTCAGGACGGGCAGGTCGCGCTTGCCGGCGGCGAGCCGGTCGAGTTCGTCGGCGCTTGCGACGAGGCGCGCCGCGACGCCGGCATGCTCGGCCTTCAGCCGCAGCAGCGTACGCAGGAGATCGACCACGGCACTCGGGGCGCGAAGCTGCTCGGGTGGCTTGTCGCGCGTCGGCAGGGCGGAGTCGGGAAGCTGCCGTGCCTTCTCGAGGGCCTCCAGGATCTCGCGTCCCTGCCAGCCTTCGGCGAACCCGCGGCCGAGACCGCGGGTCATGGCGAGTTCCTCGATGGTCTTGGGCGCGTGGCTGGCGATCTCGAGAAGCTGCTCGTCGCGGATGAGCCGCTGCCGGGGAATGTCGATCCGCTGCGCCGTGCGCTCGCGCCAGGCGGCGATCTCCTTGAGGGTCCCCAGCAGGCGGGGCGAGGCGCCGCGCGGTCTCAGCCGACGCCAGGCCAGATCGGGATCGGCCCGGTAGGTGGCGGGGTCGTTCAGCACCGCCATCTCCTCGGCGATCCAGGACAGCCGGCCGCTCTTCTCGAGCTGGCGCTGCAGCTTCTCGTAGACCACCCGCAGATGCGTGACGTCAGACAGGGCGTAGGTGATCTGCCGTTCGCTGAGCGGCCGCCGGCTCCAGTCGGTGAAGCGGCTGGATTTGTCGATGCGTGCCTTGGCGAGCTTGGTCGCAAGCGATTCGTAGGACGCCGCCTCGCCGTGCCCGCAGACCATGGCCGCCACCTGGGTGTCGAACAGGGGCTGGGGCACCTGATTCATGCGGAGGTAGAAAATCTCGAGGTCCTGCCGGGCGGCGTGAAAGACCTTCAGGACCTTGGGGTTGGCCATCAGCTCATCGAGGGGCGACAGGTCGATGCCCTCGGCCAAGGCGTCGATGGCCGCGGCGTCATCCGGGCCGGCCACCTGCGCCAGGCAGAGCTTGGGCCAGTACGTGCGCTCCCGCATGAACTCGGTGTCGACGGTAACGAACTCGGCGTCGGCCAGAGGTTTGCAGAAGGCCGCCAAGGCGTCCGTCGTGGTAATTAGCTTCATTGACCCTGATATAGACCCGTCGACGCGTTCGGCAAAGCGGCCGGCAGCGAAAGTGGCCGGTCCCTTGACTTGGCGCCGCGAACCGTGCCTTTTGCCGGGCCGTCAAAAGCCGGAAAATTTGTCATGTCTTCCGTTTACCGAACCCATACGTGCGGCCAGTTGCGGCCGGAGCATGTCGGCCAGCAGGCCCGCCTCTCGGGCTGGGTCCAGCGCAAGCGCGACCATGGCCACCTCCTGTTCATCGACCTGCGCGACCACTATGGGGTGACGCAGATCGTGGTCGACGCCTCGAGCCCCGTTTTCAAGGATGCCGAGGCGGTACGCACCGAGAGCGTCATCACGGTCAGCGGCAAGGTGGTTGCCCGCGATCCGGCAACCGTGAACCCGAAGCTGGCCACGGGGGCGGTCGAGCTGGATGCCCAGGAAATGATCATCCAGTCGAT
>JAFEFG010000074.1 GCA_018240685.1 Pseudomonadota bacterium
AGGTCCCGCCGATGTCGGAGCATCCGACGCCGCAACCGCCAGCCCCGGCCTTGCCACCGCCACTCGAGCAGGCCGCGCCGACTCCGCCTCCAGAGCCGACACCGCCGGCCGTGACGGCTTTCGCGGCGCCCAAGCCGACACTGCCGCCACCGAAACCGGAGCCCCATGCCGTTCCGGTTCCGTCTCCGACGCCGCCCAAGCCGGCACCGCCGCCGCCGCAGCGGCCGGAACTCCGCCCCTCGCCGCTGGCCACGGCGCCCCAGCAGCACGCGCCGCCGAAGGCGCATGTCGATCCGCCGACGACGTCGCCGTTCGTCAATCCTGCGGACGTCTACAATCGCGCGCGCGTCGCCGACAATTATCTCTGGCAGGTCACGAGCAAGCTGGTGGGCTACCGCTACTACGCCAAAGTGGACGTATCGCAGGCGACGACGGTGGTCCGGATCGTGATCGCGCGCGATGGCCGTCTGCTCGACGCGCGGATCGCGCAGTCGAGCGGCTTTCCAGTGCTCGACAACGGCGTGCTCGCGGGCGTGCGGGCGGGATCGCCCTATGCGCCGTTGCCACCGGAGATCAAGGGCGAGAGCGCGTCCTTCACCCTGCCGCTCGTCTCCATCAACCGCTGACGAGCGGCCGCCGCTTCACCACACGCCGAAGAAGATGCCGTGCTTCTTGTGGGTGGCGGTGCGCGCCGCGACATAGGCGTCGTCGACCGTCACGCGCGTCTTGCGCGCCTTCAGCCAGTCTTCGAGACGCGCTTCCATCTCGCGACGGACATGCGCGTAGACGTCGTTCGCGCCGAGATCGCGCTGTTCGCGCGGATCGTTGGCGAGATCGAACAGCATCGGCCGGAAGTCCTGCCACCACACGTACTTCCAGCGGTCGGTGCGCACCATCATGGCGCGGCATTCCTGCGGCTTGCGCTTCAGCAGCAGGCGCGCCTCGCGGAAGGAATAGTCGAGTTCCGAGAACACCGCGTCGCGCCAGGATTCCACGGCACCGCCGCGCAGCAGCGGCAGCAGCGAGCGGCCTTCGACCAGATGGTCGTTGGCGGGCAGGCCCAGCGCGGCAAGCGTCGTCGGCACCACGTCGACGGCCTCGACGAAGCGCGTATCGACCGTGCCCCGGGTCGCATCCGCCGCCGGATCGGGATCGTAGACGATGAAGGGCACGCGCAGCGCCTCCTCGAAGAACATCTCCTTCTCGCCCAGCCAGTGGTCGCCCAGGAAGTCGCCGTGGTCGGACGTGAAGAAGATCAGCGTGTCGTCGAGGCGGCCGAGCTTCCCGAGATGGGCGAAGAGCCGCCCCAGCCAGTCGTCGATCTGGCCGATCAGCCCCATGTAGGTCGGCCGCACCGTGTCCGCCGCATCGGGGCGGCTGAAGGACACCGATTCCTCGTGTCGCCGGTAGGCCGCCAGCACCGGGTGCTGCTCGGCAAGCTCCGCCTCGCTGCGGTTGGGCGGCAGGCAGTCCTTCGGTCCGTACATCGCGTGATAGGGCGCGGGCGCCATGTAGGGCCAGTGCGGCTTGACGTAGCTGAGATGCAGGAACCACGGCTTCTCGCCCATGTCCTCCACGAAGCGCATCGCCTCGCGGGTCATGTAGGCGGTCTCCGAATGCTCTTCCGCGACCCTGGCCGGCAGGCGGGCATTGCGCATGTGCCAGCCCGAGAGCTTGTCGCCGTCGGGTCCGTCGGCAGCGATCACGAAGTCGCTCCAAGGATCGTCGGAGACGTAGCCGTGGCGGGCGAGATAGGCGGCATAGCCGCTCTCCTCACCCGGCGGCGAATGGCCGTCGTAGCGGTCGAGCTCCTCGAACCGGCCGGCGCGCATCAGGGCCGCCAGCGCCGAGCCGCCCTCGATACCATAACGCTCCAGCCCTTCGGTATCGGGCAGCACATGGGTCTTGCCGGCCAGCGCGACCCGCATGCCCGCCGACTGCAGGTAGTCCCCGATCGTCTTCTCGCGCAGGGAAAGCGGCACGCGGTTCCAGGTCGCGCCGTGGCTGAAGACGTAGCGGCCCGTGTAGTAGGACATGCGCGACGGACCGCACACGCCCGACTGCACATAGGCGCGCGGAAACAGCACGCCCTTCTTCGCCAGCCCGTCGATCGCCGGCGTCTTCAGGTGCGGATGGCCTGCACAGGACAGATGATCGGCGCGAAGCTGATCGCACATGATGAACAGGACGTTGCGAACCTTGCCCACGCCAGCTTCCCTCCCTTGACGCTTGGTCCTATCTAAGCCGCATGAGCACCGCCGCGTCCATCCGCGAGATCCTCGATGTCTGGTTCCTGCCGCTGGGCGAACCCGGCCACGGACAGCCGCGCGAGATCTGGTGGAAGAGCACGCCCGAGTTCGATGCCGAGATCCGCACCCGCTTCGCGGATACACTGGAACAGGCGATCGACGGTGCGCTCGACTCCTGGATGCTGTCGCCGGACGGCGCCCTGGCACTGATCGTCCTGTGCGACCAGTTCCCGCGCAACATGTACCGGCGGACGGCACGCGCCTTCAGTGGCGACGCGAAGGCCCTCGAGGCGGCGCGCTTCGCCCTGGCCCGCTTCCATCCGGCGGCCTTCCCGCCCGACATGCGCGGCTTCTTCTACATGCCGTTTCAGCACAGCGAGTCGCTCGCCGATCAGGAACTCTGCTGTGCCCTCTTCTCCGCCCTGGACAGCGAGGAGAACGTGAAGTTCGCCGTCCAGCACCGCGACATCATCGCCCGCTTCGGCCGCTTCCCGCATCGCAACGACGCCCTGGGGCGGATCTGCAGCCCCGAGGAGCTCGACTATCTCAAGTCGGCCGATCGCTTCGGGCAATGACGGTGCGATAGAGATCGGCCATCTCACGGTCGAAGCAGCAGAAGACGACCCGGTCGAGATAGGCCTGCGCCTTCACCACCCGCACGGCGATCTCGGTCGCGGGCTCCTTGGGATAGCCGAATATGCCCGTGGAGATGGCCGGAAAGGCGATGCTCTTGAGTTCGTGTTGCTCTGCCAGCGTCAGGCACCGGCTGTAGCAGCTCGCCAGCAGTTCGGGCTCGTTGTCGCCGCCGCCGCGCCAGACCGGACCGACCGTGTGGATGACGTAGCGCGCCTTGAGGCGATAGCCTTTTGTGATCTTGGCATCGCCCGTATCGCAGCCGTGCAGCAGCCGGCATTCGGCGCGCAGCTCGGGGCCGGCGGCACGATGGATCGCCCCATCGACGCCGCCGCCGCCCAGCAGGCTCTGGTTCGCCGCATTGACGATGGCATCCACGTCAAGCTGCGTGATATCGCCCTCGATGACCTCGAGGCGAGTCATGATGCTACCAGTAGCGGATCGGACCGGTATCGAGGTGAACGAAACCGGAGCGCGGATAGAAGCCGACGCCGCCCATCTGCAGGGAACGCGCCGCTTGGCGGATCTTGAACACCGGCACGCCTGGGAAACGGATGTCCATGGCGTTGCCGTTCATGTGCTGGCTGTCGCGCGCGACGCCGCGGCTGACGCTGGCCAGCCAGGCATTGGTCTCGGGCGACCGGTAGGCCGACAGCACCTCGACGGTGCCGTGATAGCCGCAGATCTGCATCGTTTGCCACAGCACATCGAGCACCAGCGGATCCATCTCCGTCTGCTCGCCCGTCTTCACGTCACGCAGGAAATGGTTGAGCTGGTCGAGCGCCTCGCGGCGATAGCTGCCGTCCGCCCAGTAGGTGACGCTGATCGTCTCGCCCGAGTTGACGTTCACCATGCTGAGCGAACGCGGGCTGGTCGTGTCGAGCTGGGGCGGCTCGATCGGCGCCGACGGCGCGAAACCGCCGTAGCGCGAGCCGCGCAGGCTTTGAGGGGTGGTCGCATGCCGGATGACCGTCGTCCTGTGGACGGACTGTTGGGCAGCAACCTTGTGCACGGCCGGCTTGGCCGGCGCGGCGGTCTTGGTGGTCTTGTGGGACGTCGTGGCCGAGGAGGAGATGCCACGGACGATCTTGGTTTCAGAGGCCCCCGTCGCGGTCGTCTGCGCGAAGGCTGCACCGGCAAATGCCAGGGAGATAGCTGCACTTAGTACGAAACGACGCATGCTCGCCCCGAGTTTGTTGCATTTTTGCCACAGACGGCCCGTTTGTATCAGAGGCCGACCCTCGACTCAAACCGAATTTCTTTGTCACGACTGAGGGCTAGACCAACAACTTCACCTATCATGCATAGGGTGGGACCGTAGAGCTTGGAACGCATGGCTTGTTGCTCGATGGTCGCCAGGGTGCCCACGACGCGCCGCTCCTGCTCGGTGGTTCCGTTCTCGATCAGGGCCACCGGCGTGGCGGCAGGGAGGCCGTGGCGCAGCAGCTGGCGGGTGACGACGGGCAGCGTTTCCAGGCCCATATAGATGACGACAGTCTGGCGCGGCCGGGCGAGCATCGGCCAGTCGAGCACCATCTCGCCATCCTTCGGATGACCGGTCACGAAGACGCAGGACTGGGCATGGTCGCGATGGGTGAGCGGGATGCCGGCGCTTGCCGCGCACCCCAGGGCTGCCGTGATACCGGGCACGACCTCCACCGTGACGCCCGCCCTTGCCAGCGCCTCGATTTCCTCGCCGCCGCGGCCGAACACCAACGGATCGCCCCCCTTCAGCCGCACCACCTTGTGGCCGGCCTGCGCGAGCGCGATCAGGCGCCGATTGATCTCGTCCTGGGACAGGCGGTGCAGAGCGCGCCGCTTGCCGACGTAGATGCGCTCGGCGTCGCGGCGTGCCAGCGCCAGCACCTCCGGCGACACGAGCCTGTCGTAGACGATCACGTCGGCCCGCTGCAGAAGGCGATGGGCCTTGAGCGTCAGCAGGTCCGGATCGCCCGGCCCCGCTCCCACCAGGTGCACCACGCCGGTCGGCGCGTCCTCGGTGCGCGCGCCGTCGAGCAGGCGAATGAGCTCGCGGCGCGCCGAGATCTCGTCGCCTGCAATGGCCAAGGCGCCGATGCGGCCGTCGAAGACGCGGTCCCAGAACCGCCGCCGCGCGCGCGGCTCACGCAGCGTCCGCCGCACCTGCTCGCGGAAGATGTCGGCGAACAGCGCCAGCCGGCCGAGCGCCGCCGGCAGGGCCCGCTCGATCTCCGCGCGGACCTTGCGCGCGAGCGCCGGCGCGGTCCCGCCGGTGGAAATGGCGACCGTCACCGGTCCGCGATCGACGACCGCCGGCATCATGCAGCTCGACAATGCCGCATTGTCGACGACGTTCACCGGAACACAGCGCACCTGCGCCGCCTGGGAGACGCGTGCCTGCAGGGGCTCGTCGTCGCACGCGACGATGACCAGGCACACACCCGTCAGCCCGTCCTCGCTGAAGTCGCCGCCGACCCAGGTCACGCGGCCGTCGGCGATCAGTTGCGCGACCTCGCCGGTCACTGTCTCGGCGATCAATGAAACCTGTGCGCCAGCGGACAGCAGCAGCTCGATCTTGCGCGCCGCCTGATCGGTACCGCCGACGACGAGCGCGCGGCGGCCCTTGAGGGAAAGGAAGAGGGGGAAGGCCTGCATCATGCCGCCCTTCTCACGCGCGCGTTTCGCAGCAGCGTCCGGATCTCCGGCCGGCACGAACCGCAGTTGGTGCCGGCTTGCGTCGCCGCACCGATGGCATCGACGGTACGTGCTCCTTCCGCGATCGCCATCTCGACGGCACCACACGACACGCCGAAGCAGGCGCAGATCTCGCCGCCGCGGTCTTCCGCTTCGCCGCCACTCAGAAGTGCCTTGCGTTGTGCGTCGTTCAAGCGGCCGGCGGACATGAAGGGCGCCAGGCGATCGCGCAGGTTTTCGTCATGTGCTTCGCCAAGCGCAAGCACGGCATCGACCCTGTCGTCGCCGATCACGGCGCCGATGCCGTTCGATCCTTCCTGCCATGGCCCCGGATTGGTCGCACGCACCGCGGCGGACAGTGCATGCCGTGCGCAGTCGAGCGGCTGCTCTCCCGCCATGACATAAATGTGAAAGCCTGCGCCCTTCATTCGCGCCCAGTAGGAAACTTGCGGCAACATGACCGGGCGGCGAGCGAGAATCGTGCCATGCCATCGCACGTGCACTCTGCATATCTGCACAGGCGTATGCTTGAGTTCGGGCTGGCCGGACAGGGCATCGACGGCGGGATTGACCACGGCATTCACCCGACCGCCTTTGGAGAATTGTGCCGTCCAGTGCATCGGTGCGAATGCCTCTCCGTTTCGCACCGCATCCGACAGGCGGACCCTGAGAACGGCCCGGCCCCAGCGACTCGACAGCTCGGCGATGTCGCCGTTCCCCAAATCGCGCGCCGCGCCATCGGCAGGATGCAACTCGATGGTGGGCTCGGGCCGGTGGCCTGCCAGGCGGACCGATTTCCCGGTGCGCGTCATGGTATGCCATTGGTCGCGCACGCGGCCGGTATTCAGCCGCAGCGGCTGGTCTCGGCCAGGCGCATGCGCGGGCGGCGTGACGCGCGCGGGCACGAACCGCGCGCGGCGGTCGGCATGGAAGAAGCCGCCGTCAGCGAAGAAGCGCCCTCCGCCCGCAGTCGCCTTGGCGGGCGCGGGCCAGACGAACGGTGCAAGGGATGCGTAGCCCGCGTCGTCGATCTCCGCATGCGCGCCGATGTCGAAATCGCGCCCGCCGTCGTTCTCGAACGCCGACAGCGCAGCATGCTCGCGATAGATGTCGGCCGGCCCCGACCAGTTGAAGGCATCGGCAAAACCCATCCGCCGCGCCACCTGAGAGACGATCCACCAATCCGGCCGCGCTTCGCCGGGGGCCGGCAGAAAGGCGCGCTGCCGCGAGATGCAGCGTTCCGAATTGGTGACCGTGCCGGTCTTCTCGCCCCAGGCGAGCGCCGGCAGGCGGACGCGACACGCATCGACCGTGTCGCTGGCGCGCATCGCTTCGGAAACGATCGAGAGCTCGCAGGCCCCGAGTGCCGCGCGAACGGCGTCGGCATCGGGCATGCTCGCGACGGGATTGGTGGCCATGATCCAGACGGCCTTGATCTCGCCGCGCCCGACCGCCTCGAACAGCTGGACCGCCTTCAACCCCGGCCTGATCGCCAGCCGCGACGCGCGCCAGAAGCGGCCGACGCGGTCGAGATCGCCCGGAGTGTAGTCCATGTGCGCGGCGAGCGCGTTGGACAGCGCCCCCACCTCGCGGCCGCCCATGGCGTTGGGCTGACCGGTGATGGAGAACGGCCCCATGCCGGGCCGGCCGATGCGTCCGGTCAGCAGATGGCAGTTGATGATCGCGTTCACCTTGTCGGTGCCCGCGCTCGACTGGTTGACGCCCTGGGAATAGAGCGTGACGGTCCGCTCCGTCCGCGCGAACCAGTCAAAGAACGTCGCGACGTCGGCCGGTGCAAGATCGCAGAGACCTGCATCACTCTCCTGCGCCGCTTCCAGCGCCGCCTCGAGCCCCAGCGTGTGGGTCGAGACGAACTCGCGCGACGACGCGCCGCGCCGGTGCAACGCGCCGAGCAGCGCGTTGAAGAGTGCGACATCGGATCCCGGCCGCAGCGCCAGGTGCAGATCGGCGATATCGCAGGTCTCGGTGCGCCGCGGATCGACGACCACGACCTTCATCGCGGGGCGCACCCGTCTCGCCGCCTCGAGGCGCTGGAACAGGACGGGATGGCACCAAGCGAGATTGCTGCCGACCAGCACGACGAGGTCGGCCTGCTCGAAGTCCTCGTACAGGCCCGGCACCGTGTCGCTGCCGAAGGCCCGTTTGTGGCCGGCGACGGAGGACGCCATGCACAGGCGCGAATTGGTGTCGATGTTGGCGGTGCCGAGGAAGCCTTTGATGAACTTGTTGGCGGCGTAGTAGTCCTCGGTCAGGAGTTGCCCCGACACGTAGAAGGCGACGGCGTCGGGCCCGTGCCGCGCAATCACATCGCGCAGGCCGGAGGCGATGTGATCGAGCGCCGTGTCCCACGACACGCGACGGCCGTCGATCTCGGGATGCAGCAGGCGATCGTCGAGCAACACCGTCTCGCCAAGCGCCGCGCCCTTGGAACAGAGGCGGCCACGATTGGCGGGATGCTGCGGGTCGCCGTCGATCGAGGCGCCGCCCCTGCCGTCGGGCGTCGCGATGATGCCGCAGCCGACGCCGCAATAGGGACAGGTGGTGTGAACGGCGGTCATGCCGCCAGCGCTTGGACCGGCACCTGGCTTGCGAGCTCGCGCAGCCGGTCGATCTCGTGACGGCGGCAGAATTCGAAGAACGACTCGGTCGGCGCCTGGCGATGCAACAGCCAAGCCGTCAGCAGCCGCTCGATCAGGGGCGGCAGATCGTCGAAGGCAATGGACTGCGCATATTCGCGCGCCACCGCCTGCTCCGCCGTCGCCGCAGCCCCGCCGCCGATGAAGACGTGATATCCCTCGACGGTCTCCTCGCCCCGTTCGACCTTGCAGGCCAGCAGGCCGATGTCGCCGACATAGTGCTGGGCGCAGGAATGGTGGCAGCCGGTGAGATGGATGTTGACCGGCAGGTCGATGGCGAGCCGCGGCTCGAGGTAGTCGGCCAGCTTCAGCGCATGGCCCTTGGTGTTGGAAGCCGCGAACTTGCAGCCTGCGTTGCCGGTACAGGCGACCAGACCGCGGCGGATGGCGCTCGCCTCGACACCCAAGCCGAGCGCCTGCAGCGCGGCGATGCAGACGCCGACGTCGCGGTCCGCCACGTCGGAGATCAGCAGGTTCTGCCACACGGTCAGGCGGATCGTGCCGCTGCCGAAGCGTTCGGCAATCTCGCCGATGCCGCGCATCTGCGTCGCGGTCATGCGGCCGACCGGCAGCACCACGCCGAGATAGTTGAGGCCCGCCTGCTTCTGCCCATGCACGCCGATATGGCCATGCTTGTCGCCACGCGGTCGCGGCGCGATCCGCGCGTCGCCCGCACGGCGCAGCGGCGCGCCGTACACCTTCTCGACTTCCGCCACGAAGGCGTCGCGCCCCATCCTGTCGAGCACGTACTTCAGCCGCGCCTTCTGCCGGTCGGTGCGGTCGCCGTGGGCGATGAAAGCCCGCACGATGGCATCGGCGACGGCGACGCATTCCTCCGGCTTGACCAGGATACCCGCCTCGAAGGCGAAATCCCGGTGCCCCGTGATGCCGCCGAGCTGCAGGCGGAAGTAGATGCCGGGCTCGACGCCGTCGCCCGCCGTGACTTCGCAGGCCACGAAGCCGATGTCGTTGGTGTCCTCGAGCGTCGGCACCTTGCCGCCGCCGTCGAAGGAGATGTTGAACTTGCGCGGCAGGCCAAACATCTCACGGCTATTCTGGATATGCGCATCGAGCGCCGTGCAGAGCGGCCGCGTGTCGATCAGTTCCTGCGGATCGATCCCTGCGGTCGCGCTGCCGGTGATATTGCGGATGTTGTCCGCGCCAGTCCCGCGCGCGGTGAGGCCGAGCGACTGAACGGCCATCAGCATGTCGATGGCATGACGGGCCGGGATCTCGCGGATCTGCAGGTTGGCACGGGTCGTGGCGTCGGCATAGCCGCCGCCGAAGGAATCGGCGGCGTCGGCGAGGCCCCGCACCTGCGCGACCGTCAGGATGCCGTTGGGGATGCGCAGCCGGCACATGAACGAATCCTGCGCCGGCGCGACATAGAAGAGCCCATGATACTTGGTCAGGAAGACATCCATGCCCTTCGGGAACTGCCCGGCCTCCGCACGGCCCACGACCTCGGGCCAGCGGTCGAGCGGATGACGCTGCCGCTTGGCCTTCTCCTCGGCGACCAGCTTGCCACCCTGCGCGATGGCGCGATCCTGCGCCTCCAGCATCGACGCATCCGCCGGGTTGGCCACGGAAGCACTCCCGCCCCGCCGCTTGGCGGCCTCGACGCCAGCGCGGAACCCTTCCAGCCAGAGTTTCTGTCGCGCGTCGAGGCTGGTCACGTCGCGATCCTAGGCGGCAGCACGTGCCGGCACGCGATGACGTGCATAGAGGAACTCCAGCACCGCGGCGCGACAGCGCGCGTATTCCGGATCGGTCGCGAGCTCCAGACGCCGACGGGGTCGCGGCAGCCCGATTCGCAGCACTTCACCGATCGTTGCCGAGGGACCGTTGGTCATCATCACCACGCGATCGGACAGCAGCACCGCCTCGTCGACATCGTGGGTGATCATCATCACCGTGTTGCCGAGACGGGCATGGATTTCCATGACGCTGTCCTGCAAATGGGCGCGCGTCAGCGCGTCGAGCGCACCGAATGGCTCGTCCATCAACAGCACCTTGGGTTGCATGGCGAGCGCTCGCGCAATGCCGACACGCTGCTTCATGCCGCCCGATATCTCGTGCGGCCGCCTGTCCCGCGCCTGCGCCATCTGCACGAGCTCGAGGTTGTGCATGACCCAGTCATGCCGCTCGCTCTTGCTCTTGGAGGCACCGAACACCTTGTCGACGGCTATCGCGACATTGCCGTAGACGGTGAGCCAGGGCAGCAGCGAATGGTTCTGGAACACGATGGCCCGATCGGGACCGGGGTGGTCAACCACGTCGCCATCGAGGAAGACTTCGCCCTTCGTCGACGTCAAGAGTCCGCCCAGGATGTTGAGCAAAGTGGACTTGCCGCACCCGGAATGGCCGATCAGCGACACGAACTCGCCCTGTGCGATGGAGAGATCGACGTCGCGCAACACTTCCGTCGCGGTCTTGCCGCGGTGGAAGCTCATGCCGACCTGCTCGAACTTCAGATAGCTGCGGTTCATCGCTTCCTCCTATTGCGCAGACACGCCGTGAGAAACAAGCTTGCCGGCAAAGGCGATCAGACGATCGAGCAGGAAGCCCACGATGCCGATATAGACGAGCGCGACGATAATGTCGGAGATGCGCGAGCTGTTCCAAGCATCCCAGATGAAGAAGCCGATGCCGACGCCGCCGATCAACATCTCCGCCGCCACGATCGCGAGCCAGCTCAAACCGATGCCGATGCGCAGGCCGGTGAATATGTAGGGAACGGAGGCCGGCAGGGTGATCTTCCAGAACACTTCCCACCACGACAGCCGAATGACCGCCGCGACGTTGCGGTAGTCCTGTGGAATGTTCCGCACGCCTACCGACGTGTTGATGATGATGGGCCAGATCGAGGTGATGAAGATCACGAACAGCGCCGACGGCTGCGCATCGCGGAAGCCTGCCAAGGACAGGGGCAGCCATGCAAGCGGCGGAATCGTGCGCAGCACCTGGAAAATCGGGTCGAGGCCGCGCATCGCCCACAGACTCTGGCCCACCAGAACGCCGAGCGCCACACCGACGACCGCCGCCAGCGAGAAGCCGATCGCCACACGGCTCAGCGACTTGGCGAGATGCCAGAAGATACCCTTGTCGACGCCGCCATTGTCATAGAACGGATCGGCGATGAGATCCCACGAGTCGGCGATGACCTTTGTCGGCGCTGGCAGCGACGCACCAGGAGACGAACACAGGACCTGCCAGATCAGGATCGTCAGCCCGAGCACGATCACCGGCGGCAGCAGCGCCGCCGCCAGCTTGCCGGCGCCATCGCGCAGACGCTCGACGGCAGGCCGCATCGGCGGATGAAAGGTCACAATCTCGGCCGTCACCCCGGGAACGGGCACGGCGGCCGCCACGGAGGCGGGGTTGGCCTTGGCCTGCATCAGGACACCTTCTTGATCTGGAGAGAGGAGAGGTAGGTCTTCGGATCCTCGGGATCGAAGACCTTGCCGTCGAAGAAGGTCTCCTTGCCGCGCGACGTTGTCTTGGGCACGTCGCCGTCGGCGGCTGAAATGTTCTTGGCTGCCTGGCGCCACAGATCCTCGCGATTGACCTTGGCGATGATCGCCTTGGTGTCGAGATCCATCGGCAGCTTGCCCCAGCGCTGGTTCTCGGTCAGGAACCAGAGCTCGTGACTCTGGTAGGGATAGGAGACGCCGCCGTTCCAGAACTTCATCAGAAGGTCGGAGCCGGTGACCTTGCGTCCGTCGCCATAGTCGATGTTGCCCTTGATACGATTGATGATGTCGGCTGGCGGGACGTTGAACCATTGGCGCTTGCCGATGATGGTCGCCATCTCATCCTTGTTCTCCATCTTCTCGCACCATTGCTGGGCTTCCAGCACCGCCATCAGCACGGCCATCGTCGCCTTCGGATTCTTCTCGACATAATCGGCGCGAATGCCGAGCGACTTCTCGGGATGGTCCTTCCACACTTCGCCGGTAGTGCAGGCGGTGTAGCCGATGTTCTGATGCACGAGCTGGTCATTCCACGGCTCGCCGACACAGAAGGCGTCCATGTTGCCGACCTTCATGTTCGCCACCATCTGCGCCGGCGGCACGACGATGGTCGATACGTCCTTGTCTGGATCGATGCCCGCCGCTGCCAGCCAGTAGCGGATCCACACGTCGTGAGTGCCGCCGGGGAAGGTCATGGCGCACTTCACTTCCTTGCCGGCGGCCTTCTTCTTGGCGAACGCCTCCTTGAGCACGGTGGCGTCGGCCTTTGCGCCCAGTGACTTGAACTCATTGGAGACGGAGATGCCCTGACACTGGTAGTTGAGCCGCGCCAGGATGAACATTGGCGTGGGCTTGTTCTCGGCCGTCACCGTCCCCATCGAAATGAGGTAGGGCAGCGGTGTCAGGATATGAGCGCCGTCGATGCCGCCTGCTCCCGATCCCAGCACGAGGTTGTCGCGCGTGGTGCCCCACGAGGCCTGCTTGGCGACATTGGCATCGGTGATGCCGTGCTTGGCGAAGAATCCCTTCTCCTTGGCGATGATCAGCGGTGCAGCATCGGTGAGGGCGATGAAGCCGAGCGTCACCTTGGTGGTCTCGGGTCCCGCTCCCTGTGCAAAGGCACCCGACGGGAAGGCCATGCGGACGGCGCCCATCAGCGCGGCAGTGGCGGTCGTTCCTTTCAGCAGGCCGCGGCGACGGATGCCGGCTGGGCTGGTCTTGATCATGCTTCTTCTCCTGAACGCATAAGAGTTGGAAACGGAACCGGCTCGAGATCGGCCGCGGAAAGGACGGGCTCGCCATGGCCACCGGGCGGCATCCGGTCACTGTCGGGACAGGCCACGCCCATTTCCTCGGCAGCAGCGCGGTAGAGATCGGTGCGATAGACGCGGTTCGATGTCGCCTCGATATCGAGGCCGGGTGCGGCCTGGCCCCAACGCACCATCTGGCCGAGGAACCAGTCGGCGTGGCTGCGCCAGGGGAAGTTGGCGAAGTTGCGATGGAAGACGTGGAAGTTCGCGATATCGAGCGTGCGGGCGAGGATCTCCGCCGGCGTGTTGAGATAGCGCGGGCTCGACAGCACGCGCGCCGCTTCGACGCGATTGGCGGGTTCGTCGAGCCACTGGCTCGCCTCGATCAGCGCCTTGATCAGCGCCTTCAGCGTATTGGGATGTCGCTCGGCCCAGGCCTCCGTGACGCCCAGCACCTTTTCCGGCATGCCGCGCCAGATGTCAGGACCGGTGAGCACGATACGGCCGATGCCGAGCACCACGGCGCGCTGGTTCCACGGCTCGCCCACACAGTAGCCGTCGATGACCTTGGCCGACAGATGCGCGACGGTATGCGGCGGCGGCACGACGGTGAGGCGAACGTCGCGGTCCGGGTCGAGTCCGCCCGACGCCAGCCAGTGGCGCACCATGTAGTTCTGCACCGAATAGGGGAATACCGAGGCAAGCACGACTCGCGGCGCGCCACGGACCGCGCGCTGGCGCACCACAGCCGCGAGGGCACGGGCGACGAGCGGCGGATGGCCTGCGCCAACGAGATCCGGCGCCGCCTCCTCCATCTCCCGCCACAGCGCTTGCGACAGGGTGAGCGCATTGCCGTTCAGCTGCAGCGTCATCGCATTGATCATCGGGACGTTGACGCTGTCCGCGCCGAGCGTCAGCGCAAGCGGCAGGGGCGACAGGATGTGCGACGCGTCGAGGACACCGAGCGCGAGCTTGTCGCGCACGTTCGCCCACGACACCTCGCGCCGGATCTCGACTTCCAGTCCCTGCCGCTCGTAGGAGCCCAGTTCGTCGGCCAGGATGACCGGCGCGCAGTCGATGATCGGGATGTACCCGACATTGAGTTTCGTCCGTTCCAGATCGGCCATGCCGTACGCCACTCCCAAAACGCAAAAGCGCCCCGCTCGCCCGGCAAGATTGCCGGTCGCTCAGGACGCCATTGTCCGAATGCGGACCATCATTGGTCCGCGCATTTAAGTCAGGAGAGAACCCCTCGTTGGGCCTCGCCGACATATCCAGCACAAGCCGTGCCAAATCCAGACTGATGCCTGGTTCCGGCTAAGTCCTTGAAATTAGGCACCTACGGAAGTGACGGCGTTCATCGGCGATCGTCGCCAGAAGGACGATCCGGCTATTTCTTCAGCACCTTTGCGTAAGTAACGAGCTCCTGCGCCACTTCGCCGATGCGCTTGTTCTGATCCATCGCCAGCCTGCGCAGGAGCTTGTAGGCGGCTTCCTCGCCCAGCCCCTTCTGCTCCATCAGCAGGCCCTTGGCACGGTCGATGGCCTTGCGTTCGAGCAAGGTGAGCCGGGCGCGCTCGAGTTCCTCGCGCATGGCATGGTAGCGATTGAAATGCCCCACCGCGACGTCGAGCACCGAGCGTACGCGATCCTGCGCCAGCCCCTTGACGACATAGGCGGACACGCCGGCTTCCATCGCCGCGGCGATGGTCGCGGGGTCGGACTGATCGACGAACAGCGCGATCGGTCGCGGCTGCTGCTCGGTGCTGCGTCGCATGTCCTCGATCGCGTCGCGGCTGGGACTGTCGATACTGACGACGACGACATCGGGCTCAAGTTCGCGCACGCGCGCCGTGAGGTCCTGCGTGCCTTCCAGTCGCGCCAGCAGGCGATAGCCCGCGGCGCGCAATCCGGTTTCGACGATCTCGGCACGGGCGGGATTGTCGTCGATCAGCAGAACGGACAGGGTCTTCGTCACAGGCGGCAATAGTATCGGAACAGGACAAAGCCACCGGCCGCAACTTCCATGCCACCGTTGTCAGGGCGCCGATTCGACCTGCTTGCCGGCCTCCCAGCGTCCCGGAACGCCCTTGCCGTCGGCGCCGAACAGCTCGCCGTAGCCCTGGCGCTTGCCACCCTTGAATTCGCCCTCGTAGCGCTCGCCGCCGGGCAGCGACTCCACGCCGACCCCGTCGAGCTGGTCGGTGTGCCATTCGCCCGACTGCACGACGCTCCTGGCATCCATCTCGCGCCGCACGGCAAGGCCGTCGAGCCGGCCGTCGACGAAGTTGCCTTCGGCCCGCTCCACGCCCGGCCGCTCGCGCACGCCGAGCCCCGTCGACTGGCCGTCGCGCCACTGGCCTTCGTAGCGCGTGCCGTCGGGAAAGCGCACGGTGCCGAGGCCGTTCAGGCGATCGGCCTTCCATTCGCCCGACTGCCGCTCGCCGGTATCGAGATCGGCGACGCCGAGGCCGGCCCGCTCGCCGAGCTGGGTCTGGCCGATATAGGTCGCGCCGTTGGGATAGGTGAGGCGCTGCGCGTTCTCGAGCCCCGGCTGCGCCGCACGCGCCGCCGCGATGCGCGCTTCGCCCGCCGCGGCGCGACCGGCATCGGACGCCTCCTTTGCCTTTCCAGCCGCGGCGCGGGCCTTGGCGGCGGCCTGCTCGGCCTGGCCGATCAGCGCCTGACGCGCCAGCGTATCGGCGGACGGCGGCGGCGCCGACGCGGTCGCCCCGTTCCCATTCGAGGACGGCTTGAGCGGCGTCGGCGTGGCCGTGGGCGCCGGGCTGGCGGCATTGGGAGCCGGCGATGACGGCGTCGCCGGCGGCGGCGTAAGCGCGGTCGGCGCCGGCTCGGCAGCCGTGTTCGAGGGCGTGGGCGTGGGGACAGGTGCCGTCGCCTGCGCCGGAGCGCCGGCACCCTCGGCCGGACTCGCGGGTGCCGGCGCGGTTTCCGAAGCGATCATGTTGCGCAGCGCGGGCGCGAAGTGCCACAGGCCGGCCGCGCCGGCGACGACGGCGAGCAGCAGTACCATCGTCCAGCGCACACCCGACGGGCGCGACGGCGGTACGGACGGCGGCGACGGCAGGAGATCGTGCTCGTCGCGGCTGACGCCGCCCAGCCGCGGCGCGGCGGTCGTTTCCATACGCTGCGTCGGCGCATCCTGCGCCGAGGGCAGCGACGTCCCGAACATCGCGCGCCACGCGGCGACCGTCTGCGGCCGGTCGCTGGCCGCGAAGGCAAGGCCGTGATCGACGGCGGCGAGGAAGGCGGCATCGAACCGGCCGGCCTCGCTCTCGGCAAGCGGCCGATAGGGATCGCGGCCCACGCGCGCGGCCGCCTCGGGCGGCGTCCGTCCCGTCATGGCGTGATGCAGCACCGCCGCGGCCGAATAGATGTCGCTCCACGGCCCCTGCTTGCCGTCGAGCGCATACTGCTCGATCGGCGCGTATTGCGGCGTCAGCACGCCGGTCAGCGTGTGCGTGCGATCGCCCATCGCCTGCCGCGCGGCGCCGAAGTCGATCAGGACCGGCACGCCGTCGCGCCGGACCATGATGTTCGACGGCTTGATGTCGCGGTGGAGGAAGCCCTGCGCGTGAACGGCTGCAAGCCCGCTCAGCAGCCCGTCGGCCAGGCGGCACACGTCGTCGGGCTGCAGGCGGTGGCCGGGCGCGCGCAGAAGCTCGGCGACGCTGCGTCCGTCCTCGAATTCCATCACCGTATAGGCCGTGCCGTTGGCCTCGAAGTAGCGCATCACCGGTACGATGTGCGGATGGCGGAAGCGGGCCAGTGCCCGCGCCTCGTCGAGGAAACGCTCGCGGCCCCAGGCGAAGTCGTCGGCGAAGCGCGCGCCGCGCGGCACGACCTCGCGATCCCCCTTGCGGACCGCGAACTCGACCGGAAGGTACTCCTTGATCGCCACCATCTTGGCGAGCTGGGTGTCGAAGGCGCGGTAGGTGATGCCGAAGCTGCCGTGCCCGATCACCGCGTCGAGACGGAAGTCGCCGAGCTGGATGCCGAGCGGCAG
The DNA here is from genome assembly GCA_018240685.1 of Pseudomonadota bacterium. GTDB lineage: Bacteria > Pseudomonadota > Alphaproteobacteria > Reyranellales > Reyranellaceae > Reyranella. Next base: position 16,963 of record JAFEFG010000074.1, read on the forward strand.
GGCCTGGACGTTGTCGTGGGTCATCGGGGGCGTGCTGAACCGGCCCCTTTCATGCGCGTTCGCGACGGCGCGCACAAGCGCCGTCGCGCGAGGCGGCGTCCCGAACGGCCGGAGCGCGACGACCTTGCGGACACCCGCACCGGCGCCGCGGCACTACGAGCGGCCGGACGGCCGCCGCCGCACGGGCAACCGCGCCTTAGCGGACGGAGCTGACCGTCGTACCTGGCCGGACGCCGGAATCCTGGAACTGCGGCATGAACTGCATCAGCATGATCAGCAGGCAGAGACCAATGGCCGTCATCATGGTCGCGGGCCGCGTATGCAAATGCGGCGTCGGCTTCCGCTTCTCGCGCTCGTCCGTCATTGCGGACACTCCCCCAGCAAACACAGTCAATAAAAAGACCATGGCCCGTAAAATGGAATGGGCCCGGCCAGCGACCTGTATAAATCGGTTTCATGTGCACGGCAAGAAACCTGCGTATTACCAATGAGTTAAGAATTGTCATCAATGTTTCAGACGAAAACACAACGAATCGCGGGCGGCCGGATGGGAAGACACTATCTTATGGGAGGCGCAGCCGCAGGATGGTCCGCGACACGCCCGACGAGTAGAGTGCATCCATGAACGCCCTCCCGCACAACACCCGCACCCTGGTGCTGACTGGCGCCAGCCGCGGCATCGGGCACGCGACGGTGAAGAAGTTCAGCGCCAGCGGCTGGCGGATCATCACCATCTCGCGGCAGCCCTTCAGCGCCCTCTGCCCCTGGCCGAGCGGCGGCGAGAACCACGTCCAGCTCGACCTTGCCGACCCGGTCGAACTCGGCCGCGGCATCGAGGAGATCCGCAAGCGCCTCGCCGGCGGCCGCCTCGATGCGCTGGTGAACAACGCCGCCATCTCGCCCAAGGGCAAGAACGGCCAGCGGCTGGGCGCCATCGACACGCCGTTCGACCTGTGGCGACAGGTGTTCAACGTGAACTTCTTCGCCCCCGTGGCGCTGGCCCGCGGCCTCGTCGAGGAACTGTCGGCGGCGCAGGGCGCGGTAGTGAACGTCACCTCGATCGCCGGCAGCCGCGTGCATCCCTTCGCCGGTTCGGCCTATGCGACCTCGAAGGCCGCCCTGGCCGCGCTGACCCGCGAGATGGCGCACGACTTCGGCCCGCGCGGCATCCGCGTCAACGCCATCGCGCCGGGCGAGATCGACACCTCGATCCTGTCGCCGGGCACCGAGAAGATCGTCGAGAACCAGATCCCCATGCGCCGCCTCGGCACCCCGGACGAGGTGGCCGACGTGGTCCACTTCCTGTGCGAGAAGGGATCGAGCTACGTTACCGGCGCCGAGATCCAGATCAACGGCGGCCAGCACGTGTAGGAGAGTACCATGGACACCAACATCACCACCTTGAAGGGCGAGACCGGCCGCGACGCGCGCCGCCGCATCCGCGCCGGCGGCCATCGCCTGCCGACCGCAGGCATGGCGCCGGGCTATGTGCAGGGCAATCTCGCGATCCTGCCCAAGGCGCTGGCCGCCGACTTCACGCGCTTCTGCATGCTCAATCCCAAGCCCTGCCCCCTGCTCGGCCAGTCCGAGCCCGGCGACTGGCGGCTGCCGATGCTGGGCGAGGATCTCGACATCCGCACCGACATCCCGCTCTACCGCGTGTGGAAGAACGGCGAGATGGTCGAGGAGGTCACCGACCTCAAGAAGGTGTGGCGCGACGACCTCGTGTCGTTCCTGCTCGGCTGCTCCTTCTCCTTCGAGGAGGCACTGATCGAGAACGGGCTGGAGCTGCGGCACCAGACCTGCAACAGCAACGTGCCGATGTTCCGCACCAGCATCCAGTGCACGCCGGCCGGCCCGTTCCACGGCCCGATGGTCGTGTCGATGCGGCCCTTCAAGCCCGCCGACGCCATCCGCGCCGTGCAGGTGACGACGCGCTTCCCCTCGGTGCACGGTGCGCCGGTGCATATCGGCAAGCCGGAGATGATCGGCATCAAGGACATCGCCAAGCCCGACTACGGCGATCCTGTGCCGGTGCGCGACGACGAGCTGCCGGTGTTCTGGGCCTGCGGCGTCACCCCGCAATCGGTGGTGGCGACGGTGAAGCCGGAGTTCTGCATCACTCATGCGCCGGGCCACATGCTGGTGACGGACCTGCTGAACTCGCGCCTCGCCGTCCTCTGATGGCGACGCTCTCCTTCGAAGGACAGGCGAAGGGCGGCATCGAGAAAGTCACGGTCGAGATCGGTGATCTGGTGATCGCCGGCTGGACCGGCCGCGACGTCGCCGCGCTCGAGCACCACATCGAGGAGCTGAAGGCGATCGGCGTCCAGCCACCCTCGAAAGTGCCGCTCTACTACCGCGTCGGCGCGAGCCTGCTGACGCAGGCCGACACGATCCAGGTGCTGGGCGACGACAGCTCCGGCGAGGTCGAGCCGGTGCTGGTGGGCGCGGCCGATCGGCTGTGGGTCACGGTCGGCGCGGACCATACCGACCGCAGGGTCGAGAGCTACGGCGTCGCCGTCTCCAAGCAGGTCTGCCCCAAGGTCGTCGGCCGCTCGGCCTGGCGCTTCGAGGAGGTCGAGCCGCACTGGGACCAGCTCATCCTGCGCAGCTTCATCCATGAAGACGGCGAGCGCGTCGTCTACCAGGAAGGCCTGCTGGCCAAGATCCGCGCGCCGCGCGAGCTGATCGCCGGCTGGCGCGGCGAGAAGAAACTGCCGGCGGGTGCCGCCATGTTCTGCGGCACCATGCCCGCCATCGGGCCGATCCGCCCCTCGTCCCGCTTCGAGATGGAGATCGAGGATCCGGTCCTCGGCCGCACGCTTCGCCACGCCTACGACGTGCAGGCGCTGCCGATCGTCTCCTGACCGTCGCGCGGACGGAAGGCACGCCCTCCCGTCCGCGCCCATCCCTTCCCCGCGCATGGCGCCTTTGCACACCCGGGCTTGATCGCGCGCCGCCGGTAAACGTACGTTCAGGGCCGGGAGGAATCTGCATCCATGGTCAAAGGCGCGTTCGACGGAGTCACCGTTCTCGATTTCACGCAGGGCGTCGCGGGGCCGCATGCCTCGATGCTGCTGGCCCTGCATGGAGCCGACGTCATCAAGATCGAGCCGCCGGAGGGCGACTGGGGTCGCGCGCTGGGCGAGCTGAAGGGCGATCATTGCGCCCACTCCATCGCCTTCAACCGCGGCAAGCGCAGCATCGCTCTCGACCTCAAGTCGCCCGACGGCATCGCCGTCGTGAAGAAGATCGCCGCCAAGGCCGACGTGGTGATGGAGAGCTTCCGGCCGGGCGTCATCGACCGGCTGGGCTTCGGCTACGAGGACCTGAAGAAGATCAACCCGAAGGTCGTCTATTGCTCGATCTCGGGCTTCGGCCAGACCGGCCCCTACAGCAAGCGCCCCACCGTCGACGGACTGATCCAGGCCTTCTCGGGCATGATGGTGATGAACAAGATGCCGGACGGCACGCCCTGGCGTCAGGGCATGATCGCCGTCGACGTCACGACCGGCCTCTACACCTTCCAGGCGCTCAGCACCGCCATCATGCGCCAGTTCCGCTTCGGCGAGGGCTCCTACATCGATTCGAGCCTGATGCGCGCGGCTGCCGCCTATCAGGGCGCCAAGCTGATGGAGTGGGTGTTCTCCAACGGCAACCCGCCGGTGCTCTACATGCCGGCCGGCAGCTACAAGACCAGCAACGGCTACATCATGCTGTCGGCAATGCGGCCGCATCACTTCCGGCTGCTGTTCGAGCTGATCGGCCGCAACGACATCGCCGACGACCCCGACCTGCAGAGCCACGAGAACCGGATCAAGAACGCCGCCAAGATCGTCAAGGCACTGAACGAGACCATGCCGCAGAAGACCACCGAGGAGTGGATCGCGATCCTGCAGCCCAAGGACGTCTTCTGCGAGCGCGTGAACAACTACTCGGATTATCTCGCGCATCCGCACGTGAAGGAGACCGGCGCCGTCGACTGGATCGAGCAGGAGGGCGTCGGCCGCCTGCCGGTGGCCAACATCCCGGGCCTGCCGCGCGCCTCGGAGCATCCGCCGCAGCAGTACGCCCCGCATGTCGGCGAGAACGGACCGGAAATCCTGCGGGAACTGGGCTACGCCGCGGCGGAAATCGACGCCATGCTGTCGCGCGGCGGCGTGCGGGGCCCGGCGCCGGCGGTGAAGGCGGCGGACTGAGTCCGCCGTCGTCTCCACCCCCAACATGTTGGGGTAGTTACTCCAGGTAACGTTTTTAAAAAGCAGAAATTTATTCGCCCGCTCCAGATATTGTGGCTCGGGCAACGATGCGACCGGAGTGGCCAAGCAGAAAGCTCCCGCAAGGGCAGACACACTTCGGCACCCATCCTAAGCCCGGCCGCGCCGCAGCGACGATTACGGTCTCCATCACCGGGGAGGCGACCGCGGCGGCGCGCCGCCGGCTCACGGTGACGGCACCGGCCGCAGCATGGCCGTCGGCAGGATGCCGCGCTTGCCGTTCACCAGCTGCACGTCATAGGCCGGCTCGTTGCCGTGCGCGCCCTCGTGCGGCCAGATGCGCGTCACCCGGCCGCGCACCCAGTCGCGGCCGTACTTCGCCTCGATCTCCTGGCCCACCGCGAAGGCATAGTGCGGCGACGCGCCGGGGCTTGCCGGCCGGGCCGGAGGACTGGTCGGAGGACGGGCCGAAGAATGGGCCGCAGCGCTCGGGCACAGCACCTCCCATTGCTGGGAGATGCCCAGCCCGCCGGCCGGCCCCTCCGTGCCCAGCACCTGGCCCGACGGATCGCGCCATTTCGTGCGGCCCTTGCCGATGCCGCTGGTCCATACCCCGGCGAGACTGTAGGTCACCCCGTCGATCGCGGTGATGCGGCCGTGCAGGCAGTCCGCCGTGGCCCGATAGGTGAGGCGCGCGTCGTCGGAGGCGAGCGCTTCCTGCACGCAGCTCGCGACATGATCCGGCTGCCAGTTCCCGCACCAGTCGGTCGCGCCCTCGCGAGTGATGCGCGCCACGGCCACGGCGTGGGTGGTGCCGAGGCCGGAGGATTCCACCACCGTCGGGCTCAGGCACTTTCGGCAGAGCGCCAGCCAGGGCCGGTCATCGCCGTTGGCACTGGTGGCCATCGCCGAGGCGCAAAGCAGCATCAATCCGACAATCCGCGCGATGCGCCGCGCCATCAGCCGATTTCCGGCCATGCGCCCTCCTTCCTTGCAGAGCCTGTGCGAGTGTATTGGCAAGCAAGGAGGGCAGCCAAGCCGCGGCTGTATCGGCTTTCGCCGACCCCGACGGCACCCGACGGTGCCGCTGACCCAACCGAGCCTGCCCATGAGGAAGGATCGCGCCGGGACCGTGACCCACGACTACAAGCACCACGGCGCCTTCGACATCCTGGAGGGAAAGGTGATCGAATGGCCCGGCCGACATCCCTGCTGGACGTTCCGCTTTACGCCCACCTCCGCAAGTTGGCTCAACGCTGTCGAGGGCTTCTTCGCCATCCTCACTGGGAGTCGTCTCAAGCGCAGCGTTTTCAACGGGCGTCGTCGATCTACAGGCCGCCATCAACCGCCTTGTCGTCGACCACGACCAGCAGTCAAAGCCCTTCGTCTGGACCGCCGATCCCGACAAAATCATCGCCGCCGCCGCTCGCGGGCACCAGGCGCTGAGTCAATCCGCTAACCTTTGGCCATGGCGGTGCAGCGGTCCGCTCCGAATGTCCGGCCTCCGGAGAGCAGTCAACGGGGGGCGACTCCAAACAGACATCGTCGTCGTCAGTCTTTTCGCTTGTCGAGCCCTGCCGCGAGATGTACTGCGCTTGGTGTTGTGCACCCTTGATCCCTTGATCGGGTCGCACGTCTGACGCTTGCCAGCCGCTCCCGATGTGGCGCGGTCGCGTCTCAGCCCCCCAATTCAATATTACCTGACCGGCCAGACGGAGGACTTATCATGGCCAACGCTCAATGCCTTTGCGGCGCTCTCAAGCTTATGTTGCGAGAACCATCAAAACTGGTTGTCGCATGTCATTGTCTCGCCTGCCAAAGACGGACCGGTAGTCCATTCGGCGTCGGAGCTTTCTATGCGATTGACGCTGTCGAGATTTCTGGTGCGGCCACGGAATTTGTTCACGTTGGCGATAGCGGTCGCAGCGTGCGCATTTATTTCTGCCCAACGTGCGGTTCGACAATTTATTGGAAGCCCGATGCGCTGCCATCAATGATCGGCGTAGCCGTTGGTGCGTTGGCAGCCCCTGACTTCCCGGCCCCGGCATTATCGATATTCGAGCGGTCGAAACATCATTGGGTGCAATCTGACGGGGAGATCGAACACTTCCAGGAAGGTGCGATACGAAAATATTCGCCGGATCTGACAAGACGGTCCGACTCCCGTTGATCGCAGCGTCCGCTCACCACCCTCCCGTGACCTTCCGAACGTCTGCAAACGAGCAGGGCCGCGCCGCTCTTCTGCGAGCCGTGAGGACGGTCTCGGGCGGATACCAAGCGTCCGAATCAATCCACTAGGACGCCGGTTCGGCCAGCCGCACCCTTTTCCGGAGCAGTGCCGACAGATCGCGGCCGTGGCTGCCGCGAGACGGCCCGATGATCGCGCAGTCGAAGCCCATGCGGCGGGCACCTTCCCCGTCGGTGGCCGGATTGTCGCCGATGGCCAGGATCGGCGCGGTCCCCGGCCCGAGGCGGTCGAGGACCGCCTGGTACATCGCCGCCGCGGGCTTGCCGATCTCGCGGTATCGGAGGCCCGGCAGGCAGGCGACGAGCGCGGCAAGCAAGGCGCCGGTCTCGGCAACCGGCGCACCGTCGGCACCGGGATGCGTCGCGTCGCAGTTGGCGACCACCAGCCGGGCGCCCTGGCGCAGCTGCCGGATGACGAGATTGAGCTGCCCGTACCCGAACGCCTCGTCGCGCGTCAGCAGCACGACGTCGGGCCGGTCGGCCGACAGCACGAGGCCGGCGGCGTGCGCCTCCTCCCGGATGGCGGCCGTGCCGTAGATGCAGACGCGTGCCGCGGGCTGCGTCGCGGCGATCTCCCCGACCGCCGTCATGCCGGCAAGGACGATCCTGTCGGCGTCGACGGGCAGCCCCAGCCCGGCCAGGCGGCGCGACAGGGTGCGGGGCGTGTCGGTCGAGTTGTTGGAGATGATCCAGAGCCGGTCGCCCGCACGCGCGGCAAGATCCTGCGCACCAGGCAGCAGCATGTCGCCGGCGATCAGGCAGCCGTCGAGATCGCAGAGCACGGCGCGATAGCGGTCGAGCCACATGGTCGGGCTGCAGCGATCAGGGGCGAAGCGCCGATATGTCCGCGGCGTCCTGCGCCGCCTTGTCGTGCAGCCAGTAGTGCGGGCCGTCATAGAGGAACGGCCGCTGATGGATGACGAGGGCATCGGGCGACACGTCGACCAGCGCATAGTCCGGCGCTTCGAGGCTGCCGGGAATTTCCTGCGACACCAGGTCGAAGGCCACCTGGTGGACGGTGGCGCGCTGGATATGGAACGGGATGCCGCGCCAGCTCCCCGCGATCGGCCGGTGCACGTGGCCCATGAAGATCTGATCGGGACGGCGGCGCTTCTCGAACACGGCCCACAGGTCGTCGGGATTGCGCAGCCGGATCCGGTCCATGTGCGGCAGGCCGGTGTTGAAGGGCGGATGGTGCTGGAACAGCAGAACCGGACGGTCGGCCGGCGCCTCGGCCAGCGCCCGGTCCAGGAAATCGAGTCGCGCCGGGCAGAGGATGCCGGCATGGGTCGGGTTCTCCTCGTCCACGGTGTCGAGGGTGATCACCGTCGCGGCATCGTATCGGCGAACCGACTGCACGAAGCCGTTGCCGTCGTCGTCGACCGCCGGGAAGACCTCGCGCAGGGCCTGTCGCCGATCGTGGTTGCCCATCAGCAGGACGACGGGCGCGACGAGCCGGCCGAGGACCTTCCGCAGCTCCGCATAGGCCGCGACCTGGCCCCAGTGCGCGAGATCGCCGGTGACGATCACGAAGGCGATGTCCGGATGATCGCGGTTGATGACCTCGATGGCGGCGGCGAGGCGGGCGGCCGGATCGAGCCCGTAGAGCAGGCGGCCGGGCACGACGAAATGCGTATCGGTGAGAACGACGAACTTCATGGCTGTCCTTGACGAGGAGG
>JAFEFG010000075.1 GCA_018240685.1 Pseudomonadota bacterium
CGATGCCCGGCGCGATGTTGGTGGCCTTGTTGCCGACATCGACCGTCGTGAACTGCAGCGAGGTCGGCTGGAAATGCGTGCTGCCCTTGTCGACGGGTTCGCACACCAGCGCCTCGACGATCGCGGACAGGCGGTGGATCGGATTGTCCAGCCGCTCCGGATAGCCGACATGGCCCTGGATGCCGCGCACGACCAGATCGACGGTCATGCTGCCGCGGCGGCCGATCTTCATCATGTCGCCGAGGCGCCTGGAGCTGGTCGGCTCACCCACGACGCAGGCATCGATGGTCTCGCTGCGCTCGGCCAGGCGCTTCAGCATCTTGACCGTGCCGTTGACGGCAGGGCCTTCCTCGTCCCCCGTGATCAGCAGGCTGATCGATCCGCCGAATTCGCGGCCGCGTCGCGCGACGAAGCGCGCCGCTGCCTCGGTGAAGGCCGCGATGGCACCCTTCATGTCGGCGGCGCCGCGCCCGAAGACGTAACCACCCGACAGCTCCGCCGCGAACGGACCGATGGTCCAGGAGGAGAGATCGCCCACCGGCACCACGTCGGAGTGACCGGCGAAGCACAGATGCTTTCCGCCGCTGCCGATGCGGGCATAGAGGTTCGCCACGTCGTCGGTCCCGGCCTGACTGAAATCCATGCGCTCGCAGCGGAAGCCGATGGGCGCAAGCGTCTGCTCGAGGAGCTGCAGGGCACCCGCTTCGCGCGGCGTCACGCTCTCGCAGCGCACCAGGGCGCGCGTCAGTTCGACCGCGTCGGCGACGGAAGGAGCCAGTGTGTCGGGCATGGGCGGACACTACATCCGCCGCCCCTCAAAGAGAAGGGCGCCGGCTTGGCCATGGCCGGCGCCCAGTCGATTTGAGAGGAAGAATTGTCTTGTTGCTTATTGAAGCTCTGTCTGCCGCCGCCGGTCAGGCCACCATCCTGTCGGCCTCCATCAGGTTGACCGAGACGAGCTGCGACACGCCGCGCTCGGCCATGGTGACGCCGTAGAGGCGGTCCATGCGCGCCATCGTGACGCGGTGATGGGTGATGATGAGGAAGCGCGTGTCGGTGCGGCCCGCGATCTCCTGAACCAGGGCACAGAAGCGCTCCACGTTCAGGTCGTCCAGCGGCGCGTCCACCTCGTCCAGCACGCAGATCGGCGCCGGGTTGGTCATGAACACCGCGAACAGGAGCGACAGCGCCGTCAGCGCCTGCTCACCGCCCGAAAGCAGCGACATGACCTGCAGCTTCTTGCCCGGCGGGCTGGCATGGATCTCAAGCCCGGCCTCAAGCGGGTCTTCCGACTCGGTGAGCCTGAGCTCGGCCTTGCCGCCGCCGAACAGCTTGGTGAAGAGCTGCTGGAAGTGGCCGCTCACCTGCTCGAAGGCGGCGAGGAAGCGCTCGCGCCCTTCGCGGTTCAGGCTCTGGATGCCCTGGCGCAGGCGCCCGATCGCGGCGATCAGGTCGTCGCGCTCGGTCGTCATGCCGGTGATCTGCTGCTCGAGCTCGTTCGCTTCCTCCTCGGCGCGCAGGTTCACTGCGCCCATCGTCTCGCGCTCGTGCACCAGCCGTTCGAGCTTGTGCTCGGCCTTCTCCAGCTCCGGCAGCTCCTCGAGCGACTGCACCTCGGCGACCGTCAGCACGTCGCTGATCTCGCACCGCAGCCGCTCGATGATGCGGTCAACCACCGCCTCGCGATCCTTGGTGGCCTGCTCGACCTGACCTTCGCGCCGCACGCGGTTCTCGCGCGCCGTGGAAAGCTCGCCCTCGGCCTGGCGCAGCGCCTTGTCGGCCTCGCTGAGCCGGGTCTCGCCGACGGCGAGACGATCGGCCGCTTCCTGGCGGGCCTGCTCGGCCTTGGCGATCTCGCCGCCCAGCGCCGCCTGCTTGGCCTCGATCTCCGCCGGCTTGGCGGCGAGCTCCTCGATCGCCGCCGCGATCTGCTCGCGGCGCGCCTCGAGCTCGCCGATCTGGCCGTCGGCATCGCCGAGACGCTTGCTCCAGCCCTCATGGTCCTGCGCGATCTGGCCCAGACGCTCCGTGCGCATGGCCGATTCGCGCGCCAGGCGATCGCAGGTGCCTTCGGCCTCGACGAGCTGCGCGCGCAGCTCGGCGATGCGGGCCCGCAGGGTGCCGGCCGTCACCCGGTCGGCCTGAGTGTCCGAAATCGCCGACAGGCGCGCCTGCCGGAAGGTGCGGCGCATCTCGGCCTCGGCCACGTCGCCCGCGATCTCGGCCACGACACGCTCGATGCCGGCGAGGCGCGTGGTGAGCTGATCGGTGCGGCGTGCAATTTCGGCATGCCGGTCGCGCGCCTGCGTGGCGCCGCGCTCGGCGGCGGCGATGGCGTTCTGGCCGGCACGCTCGGCGGCGCGGGTCGCCTCGCCCGCTTCCTGGGCCTTGCGACGCGACGCTTCGGCGACTCGCCGTTCGTGCTGGCGGGCCCGCTCGACGCACACCTTCTCGGCGGTGCGGGCAGCGGCGAGCCACGTCGCCTCCGCATCGACACGCGCCTGTACGGTCGCCTGCTCGGCCGCCACGCCATCGATCTGCTGGCGGATCTCGGCAAGACGGTTGCGTTGGCTGAGCCGCACGGCGGCGGTCGAGGGCGCGCCGGCGCGCATCGTGTAGCCGTCCCAGCGCCACACCGCGCCTTCGCGGGTGACGAGCTGCTGGCCGGGCTTCAGGCCCGCCTGCAGGGCTTCTCCGGTGGCCTCGTCGGCGACGAGGCCGATGAAGGCCAGGCGCCGTTCGAGCTCGGGCAGCGCCTTCACATGCTGCGACAGCGGCGTGGCGCCTTCGGGCAGCGCCGGCGTCTCGGCCATCGGCCCGAGCGGCAGCCAGTGCACGGGCGCGCCGCGATCGGACGAAGCTTCCAGCTCCTCGCCGAACGCCGCACCCAGCGCCTTCTCGAAGCCGGGCTCGACAGTTACCGCATCGAGCAGCGGCGGCCACAGCGAGTCGGCCGCCGACTTCAGCGCGGCGGCGACGCCGGCCTCCTCGGCACGCAACTTGGTCAGCCGCGCATTGGCCTTCTGCAGCAGCTCGTTGGCGGCAGCGTAGCTCTGCTCCGCCGCCTGGCGCTCGGCCAGGCGGGCCTGCTCCATCTCGACGCGCTCGGACTCGGCCTTGGCGACCGCGACGCGGGCGGCGTCGGATTCGTAGCGCTCGGCCTCGCGTGCGGCCTCGATCGCCTCGGCGCTCTGACGGCGCGTCTCTTCCAGCGCCACGCGCGCGGCTTCGAGCGCGGCCTCGACCTCCGACAATGCCGGCAGGTTCTTGAGCTCGTTCTCGATCTGCTGCTGCTGGGCGCCGACTTCGGCGCGACGCGCCTCGAGGCGGCGCAGGCGATCCTGCACTTCGGCGATCTCGCGGCTCACGCTGTTGCGCAACGCCTCGTCGTCGGCGATCTGGCGCGTCAGGCGATCATGGTCGGCCTCGGTCGCGGCGGTCGCGGTCCGAGCCTCGTCGCGCGCCTGCTGGGCGGCGGCGGCGCGATCCTCCTCGCCCACCCGGTCCTGTTCCAGCTTCGCGCGCTGGGCCTCGAGATCGGCGATCGCCGTCTCCGCGTCGCCCTTGCGGCCGCGCTCGCGGCCGAGGTCGGAATCGGTCTGCTGCAGGCGGGTCTCCGCCTCGAGCTGGGCCGAGGCGACGCGCTCGGCCTCGGCGGCCAGGGCGTCATGCGCCACGCGCAGGCGCTGCAGCGCCGCGGCCGCGGCGGCCTCCTCGTTGCGCAGCGGCGGCAGCGCGGTCGAGGCCTCGGCCTGCGCCGTGGTGGCGAGACCGACGAGGCGCGTCAGATCCGTGACTTGGGCCTCGGCCTCCTTCAGCCGTTCGCCGGCCTCGGCGAGTTCGCGCTCGGCGGCGGCGAGCTTGAGCGCCAGGACGGCGGCTTCGGCGCGCCGGATGTGGTCGGAGAGGTTGCGATAGCGGCTGGCCTGACGGGCCTGACGCTTCAGCCCCTTGTGCTGCTCCTCGAGCGCCACCAACACGTCCTGCACGCGCGCGAGGTTCTGCTCGGCGGCACGCAGCCGGAGCTCGGCCTCGTGGCGCCGGGCGTAGAGGCCCGTGATGCCGGCCGCCTCGTCGATGATGGTACGCCGGTCGGCAGGCTTGGCGTTGATCAGCGTGCCGATGCGGCCTTGGCTCACCAACGCCGTCGACCGCGCGCCGGTGGCGGCATCGGCGAACAGGGTCTGCACGTCGCGGGCGCGGATGTCGCGGCCGTTGACCGAATAGGACGAGCCGTGGCCGCGCTCGATGCGGCGCACGACATCGAGCTGGTCGGCATCGTTCACCATCGCGGGCGCAACGCGGGTGCGGTTGTCGAGCGTCAGCATGACCTCGGCGATGTTGCGCGCCGGCCGCGTGCCGGCGCCCGCGAAGATCACGTCCTCCATCTCGCTGCCGCGCATCTGCTTGGCGGAGGTCTCGCCCATGACCCACTTCAGGGCTTCGACGAGGTTCGACTTGCCGCAGCCATTGGGCCCCACGATCCCGGTCATGCCGGGCTCGATGGCGAGCTCCGTCGGATCGACGAAGGACTTGAAGCCGGAGAGCCGGAGCTTGTCGAAATGAACCATCTACACCACGCCTGTTTGGTTACCCGGTTTCACTTGTTCAGAAGCTTGCCGAAGGCCGCATCGAGCTCCTCGAGAGAGCGCGCGCCCGTATATTTCACGCCGTTGATGAACAGGGTCGGCGTCGAGTCGACGCCCGCCTGCTCGCCCATGCGATAGGAGTTGATCACGCCGTCGGCCACCGTCGCGTTGGCGAGGCAGGCCTTGACCTCCTTCTCGCCCATGCCGGCGATGCGGAACGACTTGGCCAGTTCCGCCAGCGGATCGGAGGCCGTGGCCCAATTGGCCTGGCCGCGGAAGATCATGTCGACGACGGCGAAATACCTGTCGTTGCCGGCGCACTGGGCCAGCTGGGCGGCGCGCGCCGCCGTCTCGTCGAGCGGGAAATCGCGATAGACCAGCTTCACCTTGCCGGTGTCGATCCACTTCTTCTTGAGCTCCGGCAGCTCCATCGTGTTGAAGTGGGCGCAGTGCGGGCAGGTGAAGGAGGCGTATTCGATCAGGGTGATGGGGGCATTGGGATCGCCCTCGACGTGGTCGCCGGGCTGGACCGTCAGGATCGCGGCCTTGTCGGGCGCAGCCGACGCCGCCGCCGGAACCGGCGTCGGGCCGGTCGTGGCAGGGCGGGTCCCGAAATAGACGCCAGCCGCAATCGCGGCCACCGCCACGAGCCCGCCGGCGATGATCAAGATATTCCGCATACCCAACTTCCTCTCTACAACATCTTGGGAATTCAGCCTGTGGGGAGTCAAACGTTTACCGGCCGGCCTCGCGTAGAATCTTTCCGATGGCCTCGGTGCTGCCGGGATTCCCCCAATTCTGGCCGTTGATGAACAGCGTGGGCGTCTGCCGCACGTTGAGCGCCTGGCCGGACTGCACGTCGTCGACAATTCTGTCCAAAAGCTGGTCGTTGTTGAGGCAGTTGCCGACGGCATAGCCGCGCCCGGTCAGGATCTTCACCATCTCGCTCTCGGGATCGGAGGCGGTGAGCCAGTCGACCTGGGTGTGGAACAGTACGTCGATGATCTCGAAAAACTTGCCCGGACCGACGCATTCGGTGAGCTGGCTGGCGTGGGTGGCGACCGAATCGGACGGGAAATGCCGATAGACGAAGCGCGCCAGCCCGGTGTCGATGAATTCCTTGCGAACGCCCGGGAGCACCGCGAGGGCGAAGTTCGCACAGTGCGGGCAGGTCAGGGAAAAGTAGTCGATGATGACGTTGGGGGCGTCTTCCCGGCCCAGCACATGGTCGCCCGGCCGCACCGTCAGGAGGTTCTCCGGGTCGCCCGTCCCCTGCGCGCGCGATTGACGCGGCGCGAGCATCGCCGCCGCCGCCGCCAGCAGAAAGACGCGCCGACCGCCGACGATATGCGCCCCGAGCCGCGCCAGCACGGCCTTGAGCTCCGGGTCCTGCACCGCCGCCGTGCGCTCTGCCATGCGTGCCGTCGTCGCCGCGTCGGGAGTGCGCACGGGGCGTGGCGCCGGGCCGGGCAAAATGCCGCCCTGCACGAGACGGATCTCGTCGATGAAACGATGGCCGAAATAGCCGTTCACACGCTCGACGAGCTGGTTCGCCAGATGCTGGATCTCGAGCGAGGCCGCCCCCGCCACGCGCAGGCGCAGCACCTTGCCCGCCGCCGGGCTGCGTCCGCCGCGACCAGCCAGCAAGGCGTCGGGTCGCGACACACGGGCGATCTCGGAGCCGACGATCGCCCCCCACTCCGCCTTGAGCCGCGCCAGCGGCGCGCCTGCGGCCTTGGCGCCCTTCCTGCCCTTGAGCGACAGGCCAGAGGCAAGCTGCTGGGCAAGACCGCCGACTGCACGAAAGCCGTTTTCCCGCATGGACCCTTTCAAACTCTGCTCCTTATGCTAGGCCACGGCTGCTTACATGACCATTACCCAAGCCTCGCGCCCGCCCGCCAAGCTGTTGGCCTGGTACGACCGCCATCGCCGTATCCTGCCGTGGCGCGCGCCGCCCGGAAAACGCACGCCGCCCTATCTCGTCTGGCTGTCGGAGATCATGCTGCAACAGACGACCGTGGCTACCGTCGGCGATTACTTTCACCGCTTTGTGAAGCGCTGGCCAACAGTCGAAGCCCTTGCCGCCGCACCGCTCGACGAGATCCTGTCGGCCTGGGCAGGACTTGGTTACTACGCACGCGCTCGTAACCTGCATTCCTGCGCACGCGTCGTGATGGAACGCCATGGCGGGCAATTCCCCGAAAGCGAGGCGGAACTGCTCGCGCTGCCCGGAATCGGCCGCTACACGGCAGCGGCCATCCAAGCCATCGCCTTCGACCGTCCGGCCTCCGCAGTGGACGGCAATGTCGAGCGCGTGATCGCCCGCCTCCATGCGATCGAGACGCCGCTGCCCGATGCGAAGGCCGAGATCCACGCGCGCGCCGCCGAGCTCGTGCCGTCGGAACGGGCTGGCGACTACGCGCAGGCGCTGATGGATCTCGGCGCCACCGTCTGCACGCCACGCAGCCCGAGCTGCGTCATCTGCCCGCTCATGGAAGACTGCGAGGCGCGTCGGCGCGGCATCGCCGAGGAACTCCCGCGCCGCGCGCCGAAGCCGCAGAAGCCGACCCGGCGCGGTCTCGCCTTCGTGCTGTCGCGCAAGGATGGCGCGGTGCTGCTGCGCAAGCGACCGCCGCGCGGCCTGCTGGGCGGCATGGACGAAATACCGTCGAGCGACTGGCGCGAGGGCGATCTCGCCGTTGCCGAGGCGCTCAAGCAGGCGCCAGTACCGGCGAACTGGAAGGTGCTGGACGGCAGCGTTCGCCACACCTTCACGCACTTCCACCTGGAGCTTGCGGTCGCGCATGCCGTCGCCGCCACGGCGGGCCTCGCCAAGCTCGCCCCGGGCAGCGCCTGGTGCCCCATCGACCAGTTCGAGGCGCGTGCCCTGCCGACGGTCATGCGCAAGGTGATCGCACTCGCCGTAGCGGCAAGGAGCTGAGGGCTAAAGCCCGGCGCGAACCTGCTGGCGGAGATGGTCGATCGGCAGGCGGCCGCCGTTGGCCTCGAAATGCCAGAACGTCCAGCCGTTGCAGGCCGGCGCACCCTGCACCGCCGCGCCGACCTGGTGGATCGAGCCGCGATGCTCGCCGCGCGCATTGGCGGCCGACAGGGTACCGTCGGCGCGCACGCGGGCATGCAAGCGGCCGCTGAAGTCGCTGAGCACGGTGCCCGGCTGAAGCAGGCCCGCCTCGATCAGCACGCCGAACGGGATGCGCGGTTCCTGGCGCTTGCTGGGCTTGGGCGTGACGTCCTCGCCGGCAAGCGGCGCGATCTCGGCGATTCGCCGGCGTGCGAGCGCAGCATAGGTGGGGTCGCGCTCCAGGCCGATGTAGTGGCGACCGAGCCGCCGCGCGACGGCGCCGGTCGTGCCGGTGCCGAAGAACGGATCGAGGATCGTGTCGCCGGGGTTGGACGCGGCCATCAGGCAGCGGAACAGCAGCGACTCGGGCTTCTGCGTCGGATGCGCCTTCTTGCCGTCCTCGCCCTTCAGGCGCTCGCCGCCGGTGCACAGCGGCAGCAGCCAATCGGAGCGCATCTGCACGCCCTCGTTCAGCTCCTTCATCGATTCGTAGTTGAAGGTGTAGCGCTTGGCACGCCGGTCGCGCGCCGCCCAGATCAGGGTCTCATGCGCATTGGTGAAGCGCTTGCCCTTGAAGTTCGGCATCGGATTGGACTTGCGCCACACGATGTCGTTCAGGATCCAATAGCCCTGGTCCTGCAGCGCCGTGCCGATGCGAAAGATGTTGTGGTAGCTGCCGATCACCCACAGCGTGCCTTCGGGCTTCAGCGCGCGCCGCGCCGCGGCGAGCCAGGCGCGCGTGAACGAATCATAGCGCGCGAAGTCGGCGAACTTGTCCCAGTCGTCGTCGACGGCGTCGACCTTGCTGTTGTCCGGGCGCAGCAGATCGCCGCCCAGCTGGAGGTTATAGGGCGGGTCGGCGAACACCATGTCGACGGAGCCTTCGGGCAGGCTTTCCATCAATTCGATGCAGTCACCGACGAGGACGCGGTCGCGATAATCCACAGGCATCGGTGGAAGATGAGTCATCCACCGAGTCCCAGTCAAGAATTTGCAATGGAATCAGCCGCTTAATCGATCGATCCACAAGATCGAGTCTGTGAGTTTCTCACGACCTACCAGCCCTAGAGGACTCAGGGAAGCAGGCTCGACAGGCGCGACAGGAACGGCGCGACGATCGCGGCGTCTTCCTCGACCTCCTCGACGAAGGTCTTGAGGTGGGTTCCGAAGGCAGAGCTGTTCACCGACGCCTCGAGATGATCGAGACGCTTGAGCAGCCGCTCGCGCGTGGCGGCATCGGTATGCTTGGCGATGGTCTCGCGCAGCTCCTCGAACAGCGCGCCATGCTCCGTGCCCGCGGGAGGAACCTTGTCTTTCTCGTCCATGATCACCGCCGTGTTCTAAATCGACTCCGCTGCCGCAGCATGTCTGGCCCGGACCGGCGCGAAGCTCATTCGATGATGAGGCGTCGGACCGAGCCGGTCGAGTGCGGCAAGATGCTCCGCACTCCCATAGCCGCGATTGGTCTCCCAGCCATAGCCCGGGAAGCTCTTGGCAAGCGTGGCCATGTAGCGGTCACGCGTCACTTTGGCAAAGATGGAGGCGGCGGCGATGGAATAGGACGCCCCGTCGCCGCCAACGATCGCCTCGGCGCGGCAGCCGAGCTGTGCCGGCACCTGGTTGCCGTCGACCAGCACCATGTCGGGCGGCTCGGCGAGCGCCTGCAGCGCGCGGCGCATGGCAAGAAAGGTCGCCTGCAGGATATTGATGCGATCGATCTCCTCGACGCTCGCCTCACCGACGCCGAACTGCACGATCCCCGAGGCGACCATGGCGTCGTAGGCGGCCTCCCGGCCCCCGAGTGTCAGCTTCTTGGAATCGTCGATCAGCTTCAGCAGCTTGCGGCCGGCAGCGCCACGATCGATCACGGCGACCGCTGCCACCACCGGGCCGGCCAACGGTCCGCGGCCGACCTCGTCGAGGCCGGCGATCCGGGCGACGTCCGGACTGTCGAAGCGCATTTCGTGGCGAAAGCTCGGCATATCCCCCGGCACAGTGCGTAGAGTGGGAGCATGCTGCCCCCGACCTCGATCATCGCCGATATCATCGCGCAGGATCCTGTGGGCATGAAACAGCTCCATGCCGCACGCAGCCTGGGCCTGCCCGACTGGTGCATCGCCGCAGGCTTCGTGCGCAATCGCGTATGGGATCACCTGCACGGCATCGTGCCGCCGCGGCCGCCGGCGGATATCGACGTGATCTACTTCGATGCCGGCGACACCTCGAAAGCACCGGAAGCACGCCACGAGGCCCGGCTAGCGGAACTGATGCCCGGCCTGCCCTGGCAGGTGCGCAACCAGGCGCGCATGCATGTCCCCAAAGGCCTGCCGCCGCACAGGAACACCGCCGACTCGATGACCTATTGGCTGGAAACGGTGACGGGCATCGGCGTGCGGCTGGAGCGGGACGATTCGCTCACCGTCATCGCCCCGCTCGGCGTTGAGGATCTTCTCGGCCTGGTCTGCCGCCCGACCGCCTTCGGCCGGACGCGGCGCGGCGAATACGATGCCCGCATCGCCGCCAAACACTGGCGCACGCTTTGGCCCAGGGTGCGCTTTCTCGACTAGGAGGGGCGCCACCTAGGCGAGCGTGCTCAAGCCGTGGACGGCCTGCAGGGCCACCGACCGGAACTGGCCGAGGACCTGCCCCTTCCAGAAATCCTCCTCGACATAGAAGGAGCGGCGCACGGCCGTCCGGATGGACTGGCGGAGGTCGGATGCGGCATCCGGATGGCTGCGCAGCCAGATCTCGCCGCGCAGGGCCCGGGTCGCCTCGTCGAACGGCACGGTGCCGAACTCCAGGGTCATGAAGGTGTACTCGGCCTGCGGGCACTCCCGCGGTGCCGACATGCCGATATAGCCCTGGGTGTGCGGCGTCACCGAGCGCGGCGAGCTCGACCGCACGAGGTCGCGGCCGTACCAGGCAAGCGCGCGCGCCGTCGCTTCCGGGCCCCACATCGTGCTGCCGAAGATCTTCTCGCCATGACCGGACGGTCCCAGACCCGAATGCAGATCGATCCAGGCCAGGCGCTTGCGGTGCGTGCCATGGCGCCTCAGCAAGGCGCGGATCGTCCGGTTGCTCCACGACGGCCCGGCGCCGGAATAGAACAACCCATCGGGATGGCTTCCCTGGCCGCCGACCATGGCCTGGCGCATCGGCAGCCCACCGGCATCCAGGCGCCGCTGCAACTCGGCCTCGTTGGCGTCGGACGGCGGCCAATGGTCCGGCACCAGCAACGGATGCAGCACGGCGTAGCCATCCGGTCCGGACGCCTCGACCGGGAAGTCGAGGAAATTGCGATTGAGATCGATGCCGTCCTCGTTGGTGCGCGCCGAGTGGGAGAAGCCCCAGGGGTTCAGCGCATGGACGAGCAGCACGGCCACGCCGCACTCGTCGAGACGGCGCCGCAGGATGTCGTCGCGCAGGAGGGCGATCTGGCACGCCGAGCCGCAAAAGCCCTCGACGCCATGTGTCCCCGACGTGAGAACCAGGACCGACTCAGCGGACGACGGGCCCACCTCGACGGCATCCGTGGCAAGCGGTTCGCCATCGACACCGAGGCCGGCCGGATTGATCTCGCTCGCTACAGCGAGATTGCAGCGCGACGCGGCGGCGAGGAACTTCTCGCGCGCTTCGCGGTAGCTGCGGGAAAAGCAATCGACAAGCGAGGATGATGCGGCAGCCATGGCGCGCGCACCGTAGTGCAATCGAAGCGTGCAGGCACCTTGAAAGGCGAGGATTTCGCCCCCGCATCCGGCGCCTAGAACAGCCTCATCTGTCGGGCGTCACGCCTGGCATCGACCAGCGCGGTGCGCGCAGAATCCGGCACGGCGAAGCGCTGCGTGTCGAGGCGGTAGCGGATCCTGTTGAGGCCGAGCCGCTTCACGGCGGCGGCGAAACGTGCGCTCAGCAGTTGCGCGATCGGACCTTCGCCACGCATGCGCGTGCCGAACTCGGCCTGGTAGAGCGCGCCGCCGCGCATCTGGCGGATCAGCGACAGCACGCGTTCGGCCCGGTCAGGACGATGCGTGCGCAGCCATTCCTCGAACAGATCCTTGATCTCGAGCGGCAGGCGCAGAACGATGAAACCCGCGCGCGTGGCGCCCGCTTCGGCCGCCGCCTCGAGGATCGCCTCCATCTCATGATCGTTGAGGCCCGGGATCATCGGCGCGGTCATCACACCCACCGGCACGCCGGCGGCCGCGAGTTTCCTGATCGCCTCCAGTCTGCGATGCGGCGCCGAGGCGCGCGGTTCCATCGTGCGCGCGAGATCCTTGTCGAGCGTCGTCACCGACAGGAACACCTCGGCAAGATTGCGCCGGGCCATGTCGGCCAGGATGTCGATGTCGCGCGTCACCAGATGGTTCTTGGTGACGATGCCGACCGGATTGTTGAAGTCGCTCAGCACCCTCAGGATCTGCCGCGTGATCTTGAGCTCGCGCTCGACAGGCTGATAGGGATCGGTGTTGGTCCCCATCGCCACCACGTCGCAGCGGTACTTGGGCGAGGCGAGTTCGGCGACGAGAAGTTTGGCCGCATCCGGCTTGAACAGGAGCTTGGTCTCGAAGTCGAGACCGGGCGACAGACCGAGATAGGCATGCGTCGGTCGCGCGAAGCAGTAGATGCAGCCATGCTCGCAGCCGCGATAGGGATTGATCGAACGATCGAAGGGCACATCGGGCGAGGCATTGCGGGCCAGGATGGTGCGCGTGGCGTCGCGACTAAGCGTCGTGCGCAACGGCGGCAGGATGTCGTCGTCGGCCGGCGTCTCCTCCCCGGCCTCCCACCCATCGGTGGTGCGGATGCGCTTCTCGCTGTCGTATCGGCTCGAGGCGTTCGACAGCGCCCCGCGGCCATTGTGTTGTGGCTCGGGGATCGCGTCGTCGGGATAGAGCGGTTCGCCGGGCTGCTTCATGGCCCAAATCTGAGAACAAAAAGGGAACGAGTCAAGCTACTGCCGGTTGGGCCTCTTGTACCGGCCTGACCACGACTTCTAGAGAGATCGCATGAGCGACGTCATCATCCGCCCGGCCACGAAAGCCGACACGGCCTTCATGCACAGCCTTTCACCGCGCCTCTCCGGCGTTCCACGGCCACCGTGGCACGACCTTGCTGCCATGGAAGGCTTCCAGGACCGCTACATGACGGCCACCTTCGCAGCGCCCGACAAGAGCGCGCAGACCTTGATCGCCTGGTCAGCGGAGGGCCATCGCCTGGGCTACATCCACATGCGCCCCGGCAAGGATGGCGTGACCGAAGAGCCGTGCGGCTATGTCTCCCTGCTGGCGCTGACCCAGGAGGCCGAAGGGGTCGGCGTCGCGCATGCCCTCATGCAGGCGGCCGAGGACTGGGCGCGCGCCCGCGGATACCGGCTGCTCAGCCTCGACGTGTTCGCCCACAACCGGCACGCCGTGGATTTCTATGCCCGCCGCGGCTTCGAGGCCGAGACGCTCCGCATGGTGAAGCCGTTATGAGCGTTGCCGCGCATCAACTCGGCCAGGCCAACCATTCCGATCGGATTCGCCGGATCGTCTCGCGCTGAAAGCACTGGTCGATGCGGGCATCGATATGCTGCCGCATCATCGGATCAAGGCCGGCATCGCTCCATTGCCCCGGATTGGCCGGATCGCGCAGCACGCGCGTCTCGACACGCCAGCGCGCCATGAACAGGGTCGTCCGCAGCCAGGTGAGGCGGCGCATCGGCATCAGCCAGGGGGCCAGCATCCCGGCGGCCTTCCCGCCGATCCGCTCGAGATAGACATCGTGAAAGCGCCGCACGTCGTCCGGCGACAGCTCAGCCCCGACCTCAGGGTGCCACAAGGTCGAGGTCGGCAGAGTCGCATGGGCGAGATCGATGGCCGGCGATCCGACATGGACCTTCTCGAGATCGACGAACCAGGCGAGGCCGGCGCCATCGACGAGGAAGTTTCCGGGATGCGTGTCGGCGAGCGCCATCGTGAGCGGTTGCGGACGCCGCGCGAAGGCCAGAGCCATACCCCGCATAATCCGCAGCTCCTCCGCGATCTCGGCCCGCGCGCCGGAGTCGCGCACGGCCTTGTCGAGGAACCGCATGGCGTTCTGCTCGATGACCTCCAGCGTTTCCAGGAACGGATTCGCCTGACGCGGAATCGCCGAACCGGCGGCCGGCAGCGGCAGGCCGTGGATCGTCGCGAGCGTGTCGGCCATCGCACCGAGTTCCTGCGGCAGGCGCGGCGCGCGGCCGTCGACGAAGTCGACAATGAGCGCCCCGCCAGGCAGGCCGGGCCTCGGCTCGATCACCGCCTGCAGGCGCGGCGTGCGTGCCGCGGGCGCCAGATGCCGGAAGGCCTCGGCCTGCCGATACAGCCGCGCCGACGCCGATGGATCGCCTTCATGCGCATAGGCGATGCGCGCCAGCAGACCGCCCCGCAGGCGAACATGACCATGCGCCGTACCGGTCGCCGGCAACGGCCGGAGATCCGCCGCGGCCAAATCCTCGAATCCGGGTCGCCCGCGCAGCGCGGAAAGGAGCGCATCGTGCATCGAGCGGGCGACGACTCAGCCGCTGCGCGGCATCTTGCCTTCGTTCAGCCGCGGCATCAGTTCGGCGAAGTTGCAGGGCCGGAACCGGATGTCGAGCTGCCAGTGCAGGATCTCGTCCCACCCGTCCCTGCAGGCGCCGGTCGAGCCCGGCAGCGCGAAGATGTAGGTGCCGTTGGCGACGCCGGCCGTGGCCCGCGACTGCATGGTCGAGGTGCCGATCTTCTGGAAGCTGATCCAGCGGAACACCTCGCCGAAGCCGTCGATCTTCTTCTCGAACAGGCCTTCCAGCGCCTCGGGGGTAACGTCGCGGCCGGTAACGCCGGTGCCACCGGTCGTGATGACCGCCTCGACGCCGGGATCGTCGATCCACGTCTTCACCTTGGCGCGGATCGCGGCGACGTCGTCGGTGACGATGGCGCGATCGGCGACGACGTGGCCGTCGCGCTTGATGCGTTCCACCAGCGTGTCGCCCGACTTGTCGGTCTCGAGCGTGCGCGTGTCCGACACGGTCAGAACCGCAATGTTCACCGGCTTGAAGGGCCTGGTTTCGTCGATCTTGCTCATGCCGTCATTCTAGCGTCCGCGCCGTATCGAAGCGAGGCGCGGTTCCGGAACGAAGTTCGAGACGCATCGCCCGTTCGCAGGCGCTGCCGCCGCGGCGCGCGCCCGACTATGCCTGCGCCCGCGCCTCCGCCGAACGGTCCCAGAGATTGGGCACCATCTGGTTGGTGTAGCCCGACACGAACAGGCTCGGCGCGCCGGTCGCGGGATCGAAGGTATGGCGGCGTACCGCGCCGATGTTGCCGCCATAGACATGGATGCTGATCGACGGGCGATCCTTGAGAACGTTGGTCACGCGATGGATGTCGCCGGTGGCCGGCACCAGCACCTCGACCTCGCCGGGCTGGAGCTGCTTCGGCTCGGCCGCCGTCATCGCCCCCGTCGCGGGATCGCGCGCGAAAGACTGCGAGGTCTCCGACCCGCGCAGCATGCCGACCAGGCCCCACATCTGATGATCGTGCACGGGCGTCTGCGCGCCCGGCGACCACACGAAGCTCACGACCGAGAAGCGCTCGAACGGATCGCACCAGAGCAGGTTCTGCGCGTAGCCGTGCGGCGGGCTCTTGGCCGCACTCTCGGGCAGCCAGTCGTCGTGGCTGACAAGCTCGCCCAGCAGCTTCTGGCCGACTTCGAGGACGGCCTTCTCGTCCTTGTCCTGCCACGCTCCGCCGACGAGGGATGTCATGTCGCCGATGAAACGGCGCAGGCGGTTGATGTTCATTCGGCAGCCTCTCTTGCGGGCAACGCGCCCAGAATGGATGACGTGTCGGCGCCCAGCGCCGGCGGCTCCAGCCGCTTGCGAAGATCGAGTCCCGAGATGCCGATCGGCGCGCCGAAGGTCCTGGTCCTCACGCCCGACGGCAGCGTCATTTCCTCGACCCATCCCATATGGCTCACCTGCGGATCGTCGAGGATCTGGCTGTAGCTGTTGATGCGCCCGTGCGGCACGCCGGCCGCCTCGAAGGCGGCGATCCAGTCGTCTACGCCCCGCTTGGCGAACTCGACTTCCAGCAGATCCTTCAGCGCCACCTGGTTCTGCGCCCGCAGCAGGGTCGAGGCGAAGCGCGCGTCGGCCAGCAGGTCCGGCCGCCCTACCACCTCGGTCACGCTCTGCCACAGCTTGTCGTTGCCGGCGGCGATGACGAAGTAGCCGTCGCCAGCGCGAAACGCCTGGTACGGCGCGTTGCGCGGATGGGCCGAGCCCAGCTTCTGCGGATCGCGGCCGGTGCCGAAATACTCGCTGGTCTGCAGCGCCGCCATGCCAAGGCTTGCACCCAGCATCGAGGCATCGACATGCGCCCCCTCGCCCCCCTCGGCGACGCGCCGCAGCAGCGAGGCGATGGTGAAGGCGGCATAGAGTCCGGTGCCGACATCCGACACCGGCACGCCGCACTTCACCGGCGCGCCGCCCGGCTCGCCGGTGACGCTCATGATGCCGCTCATCGCCTGGACGGTGACATCGAAGCCGCCTTCGCCGGAACGTGGCCCCGTCTGACCGAACGCCGAGATCGAGCAGTAGACCAGGCCCGGCTTCTCCTTGCGGAACGACTCGTAACCAAGGCCCAGCCGGTCCATCACGCCCGGCCGGTTGTTCTCCAGCAGCACGTCCGCGCCCAGCACCAGCGCGCGCGCCGCGGCCTTCTGCGCCGGATCCTTGAGATCGAGAACGACCGAGCGCTTGTTGCGGTTGATCGAGGCGAAGTTCTCGCTGTAGCCGTCCCTGATGGGCGGCCATTGGCGCATCATGTCGCCGGCGGGCGGCTCGACCTTGATGACCTCGGCGCCCATGTCGGCCAGCAGCATGCCGCAATAGGGGCCGGCCAGAACCTGGCAGAACTCGATGACCTTGATCCCGGCGAGCGGCAGCATCTCTAGCGTCCCGTATCCTGCGACTGGTAGCGCGGCCATTCGTGCGCCGCGATCTGGTCGAGCGACGGCGTCGGCTGGCCGAGTCGGATCTGGTACATCCAGTAGTTGGCGAGCACACGCTGCACGAAGTCGCGCGTCTCGTTGAGCGGAATCGAGGCGACGTACAGCAGCGGATCCGCCGACGCGTTCAGCGAATTGTCCCAGCGCAGCACGTTGCCCGGCCCGCCATTGTAGGCGGCCGCCGTGCGCACGAGGTTGTCGTCGACATCGCCCAGCAGCGAAGAGATGTAGCCCTGCCCGAGCGAGATGTTGACGGAAGGATCGTAAGGATTGCCGCCCGCCGCCTCGGGCGCGTACTTGTTGCTCACGATCCGCGCGGTCTGCGGCATCAGCTGCAGCAGGCCCATCGCGCCGACATTGGAGCGCGCCTTGGGATTGAACGCCGACTCCTGGCGCATGAAACCCCACAGCAGCGCACGATCGACACTGTAGCCGCTGGCCGGCTGCCACGGCGGCAGCGGATAGGCGGCCGCATCGTATCCGGGAATCCTGTGACGATCATCCCAGGCCGCATTCGTCACGCGCACCGACAGGGCCGGCATCTGCGCCTTGTTGGCAAGCGACAGGATGGTGGCGATGTAGTGCGGATCGGCATCGAGCGAGGCGGCGAACAGCTCGCGCTGCGCAGCGGTCGACGCGCCGAGCTGCAGCAGCGCCAGCGCACGACGACCGGCGCGGTCGTTGCGCAGGATGTCGGCCTGCTTGCGGTCGAGCGACGGCAGGTTCCAGTCGGCCACGATCTTCATGCCCAGCGCCTTCTGCGCGATCAGGCCGTAGAAGGTGCGGCCATGCAGGGCGGCGCGCTTCAGGTAGGGAGCGAACTTCTGCGGACTGCCGGCCAGCAGGTTGGCGCGCGCGGCCCAGAATGCACCGGCCGACAGCGTCCACGACGACGCCTGGTCCGGCGGCGCATCGGCCACCATCTCGAAGCGGCGCGCCGCCTCGGCCATGTCGCCGCCGGTAAAGGCGGCAAGGCCTGCGCTCCAGTTGGCGTCGGGCGGCAGGCTGACCTCGACCGGCACCTGCAGGCCGCGCTGGGAATCGGCTTCGAGCGCGTGCGTGCGGACGCGGCCGCGCCACAGCTCCGCTTCCTGCGGGCCGAGCAGGTCGATGGTCGACTTGCGCTCGAGCAGGGCGAAGGCGGCGTTGAAGCCGCCATCGTCAACCATCTGCTGCAGGCGGGACCGAAGCGCGGCCGCCTGCGTGGCGTCGGCGCCGGTCACGGTACGGGCAGCGGCGAAGGCCGGCGACGGCGATGCCTGATTGACGAAGGTCGATGGCGTCAGCTCATCCGATGCGCCGCGCGGACGCTTGGCCAGCGCAAGCCGGTAGATGGCCGGCGCGTCGGGGTGGTCGTTGTACTCCTGCAGCCAGGCGGCAAGCTGGTCGTAGCGTGCCGTGTAGTTGGACGCGAGCAGGCGCTGCGCGCCGACATAGCCCATCAGCGTCTTGTCCGTCAGGCGCGCGATCTCCGCGTCGGCATCGGCCCAGT
Source organism: Pseudomonadota bacterium (assembly GCA_018240685.1). Lineage (GTDB taxonomy): Bacteria > Pseudomonadota > Alphaproteobacteria > Reyranellales > Reyranellaceae > Reyranella. Next base: position 18,176 of record JAFEFG010000075.1, read on the forward strand.
GCCCGGCCGCCTGGTCCTGGAAGATGCGCCGGTAGCGGTCACGGTTGTCCGCGTCGAGGACCGTGGGCAGATTGGGATCGACTGCCGTCTCGTCCAGCTCGATCACTGGCGGCGGCGGCACGAAGACGGAGCGATGGGCGACGGCGTGCGGCGCCACCCGCACGGCGGGCCGGGCCGACATGTGAGCGGCGGCCTTGGTCGGCCTCACGGCCGGCGCCGGTCGATGCGGCGGGGTCGTCGCGGTCTGGGCAAGCGCCGAAGCCGCCAAACCGGTCATGGCGGCCAGCAGGGCCGCCGGAAAGAGCTGCTTCATGGGCGCACGGTAATTTGCGTGCCATCTGGCGACAAGCGCCGCCTCGCGTTAAAGCGCGATGACTTTTGCTTCGCCCGTCGTCCCGGCGCTCGTCGCGTGAGCCGCGCCTGCGCCGGGAAGACGGCATGAGTTGACGAAAAGTCATCGCGCTGTAGTCATGCGATTGAGAATCGGAGGTAGACATGACCCTGCACCAGCAGCGCGCCGACGCCGTCCGGCAATTCATCGACCGGGCCCGCGAAATCGAGAAAAGCGGGGTAACCCGCGCCAATCTCGAGCAAATCGGCGGTCTTCTGGCGGCGCTTGCCTCCCGCGCCGAGCTTTTTCCCCTGGAGGAATTTCCGCTCGGCGCCGACGGCGGCATCTACCGGCTGAGCGAGGCCCCCGACCATCGCTTCGCGCTCTATGCCTCCACCGGCGGCGCCGGCAAGAAGGTCCCCCCGCACAACCACACGACCTGGGCGATCATCGCCGGCGTCCACGGTGCCGAACGCAATGTGGTCTATGACCGCCTCGACAATGGTGCCCGCGCCGATTTCGTGCAGTTGCGCGAAGCGCCGGCCAAGGAGAAGACCTTGCGCCGCGGCGACTTCATCGCCTTCCTGCCGGACGATTTCCACCATATCGAGACACCAGCCGGATCGGGCGATGCGCTTCACCTGCATTTCTACGGTCTCAGCCTCGAGCACCTGCCCGATCGCGTCAGCGTCGATCTCGCCTCGGGCGCGGCCAAGCGCTTCATGGCCAGGGCCCGGATCCTCACGCCGATCCTGTCTGTGCAGCAGGTGAAGACGATGCTGAAGGCCGGCGAGGTGTTCGCCTTCTTCGACGTGCGCGAGGAAGGTGAATTCTCGACACAGGGCCATCCCCTGTTCGCCACGCCGCTGCCGCTGTCGCGGCTGGAGCCGCGCGCCTTCGCTCTGCTGCCCGATCCCGACACCCGCATCGTGCTGATGGACAGCGGCGAGGAGGATCGCGATCCGCAATGGGCCGGCCGCGCCAACCGCGCCGCCGCCCGCCTGTCGAAGCTGGGCTACAGCGATGTCGCCGTCATGAGGGGCGGCCTGAAGGCCTGGCGCGACGCGGGCTACGAGATCTTCACCGGCGTCAACGTGCCCAGCAAGGCCTTCGGCGAGGTGGTCGAGCACGACAACGACACGCCGCGCATCGATGCCGCCGATCTGCAGAAGCTGATCGACGCCAAGGCGGATCTGGTGATCCTCGACTCGCGGCCGATGCCGGAGTTCCACAACATGTCGATCCCGAGCGGCATCGACTGCCCGGGCGCCGAACTCGTCTATCGCGTGAAGGACTTCGCGCCGCGGCCGGAGACGCTGGTCGTCGTCAATTGCGCCGGCCGCACGCGTTCGATCATTGGCGCGCAGTCGCTGATCAATGCCGGCCTGCCCAACAAGGTGATGGCGCTCAAGAACGGCACCATGGGCTGGCACCTGGCCGGCCTGAAGGTCGCCCGCGGCGAGACCCGGAGCTTCGGTCCGCAGGGACCGGACGCCGCGAAGTTCGCGCAAGCCGCCGCCGCCAATCTCGTCGGGCAACTCAAGCTCAGGAAGATCGATCTCGCCGGCTTCAAGGCCCTGCAAGCCAAAGGCGGTCCGCTCTATCGCCTCGATGTGCGCGATCCCTCGGAATATGCGCAAGGCCATCTGAAGGGCTTCCGCCATGCCGCCGGCGGGCAGCTCGTGCAGGCCACCGATCAATATGTCGGCGCGCGCAACGCGACGATCGTCCTGCACGACAATGACGGCGTGCGCGCCGCCCTGACGGCGCACTGGCTGGTCCAGATGGGCTGGACCGAGACCTACATCCTCCACCACAAGCCTGCAGCCGGCGAGCTCACCACCGAAGCCGAGCCGCGCTACCCGGCCGGCTTCACCCTGCCCTCGCCCGCGACGGTGACGGCCGCCGAGCTCAAGACCGCGCTCGCCACGACCCTGGTCATCGACCTCGACACCAGCCTCAGGTACCGCGATGGCCATATCCCCGGCGCCTGGTTCGCGGTGCGGGCGGGACTGGCTGCGTCGCTGCCGCGGATGCTGGCGCAGCAGGCCGGCGTGCAGCGGATCGTCCTGGTCTCGCCGGATGCGGAAATCGCAGCCCTCACCGCCCCCGAGGCGCAGGAATCTGCGGGCTCCGTGCCGGTTTCCATCCTTGCGGGCGGCCTCAAGGCCTGGCGTGACGCCGGGCTGCCGCTCGAGACCGGCCATACCCGGATGGCCGACCCGCCGACCGACGTCTGGTACCGTCCCTACGACTTCAAGGAGGATGTCGAGGCGGCGATGCGCCAGTATCTCGACTGGGAGGTCGACCTCGTTCCGCAGGTCGTGCGCGACGGGGACGCCCGATTCTCCGTCCTGAAGGTCTAAAAACGCGGCAAGGGCCGGAAAAACGCCGTATTTTCCGCGTCTCGAACCTGCCGCCGTGCTTGACACCCCGGGGCTGCAGCCAATAGGTTCCGGCGCGTTTTCGCCGGAGCAGGTGATGACCGAGGACGAGCGAAAAGCCGACGAACTGGACCGGCGTCTTCGTGACGTGCGCCAGGCCTATAACACAGGCGTCGGTAAGCCTTCCGGATCGACGGGCGGCAGCGCAGGCGGGGGCGGAGAAAAGCTCGGCGTCGGCATGCGCATCGCGGTCGAGATGGTGGCGGGCGTCGTCGCAGGCGCCTTCCTGGGCCTGATGGCCGACCGGTGGCTGGGAACCAAACCCTGGCTTCTGATCGTCGGGTTCATCCTGGGGTGTGGGGCGGCGTTCCTGAACGTCTACCGGGTCGCGCAGGCCGAAGAGAAGCGCGGCAAGGCTGAACGGGACGCCGTGTCGAAGAAGTAGTCGGGTGTTTTCGGGGGATTGGGCATCGTGGCAGGTCCGCTAGAGCAGTTCACCATCCACAACGTGACCGATCCGTTGTTCACGATCGGCAATCATCCGATTGCCGTCACCAATTCGGCGATCTTCATGCTGGGCGCGGTGGCCATTTCTTCGGTGCTGCTGCTGGCCGGTGCCGGCAAGGGCGCGATGATCCCGGGCCGCGTGCAGGCCCTGGCCGAGATCTTCTACGAATTCATCGGCAACATGGTACGGGACAATGTCGGCAGCGCCGGCCGCAAATACTTCCCGTTCATCTTCAGCCTCTTCATCTTCACGCTGTTCGGCAACGTACTCGGCCTGATGCCCTACGGCTTCACCTTCACCAGCCATATCGCGGTCACCTTCTTCATGGCCGCCTCCATCTTCCTGGCGGTGACGCTGATCGGCCTGTTCAAGCACGGCCTGCGTTTCTTCTCGCTGTTCTTCCCGCACGGCGCGCCGCTCTTCACGGCGCCGATCCTGATCCCGATCGAGCTGGTCTCCTATCTCAGCCGTCCGATCAGCCTGTCGGTCCGTCTGTTCGCCAACATGACGGTCGGTCACGTGCTGCTGAAGGTGCTGGCGGGCTTCGTGGTGGCGCTGGGTATCTTCGGTGCCGTGCCGCTGGCGGTGCTGGTCGCGATCACCGCGCTCGAGCTGCTGGTGGCCGTGCTGCAGGCCTACATCTTCACCATCCTTTCCTGCATTTACCTGAACGACGCGCTGCATCTGCACTGATCGCCGCGCCCGTAACCATCAACGATCCATTAAAGAGAGACAGGAGACAGATATGGACGCCTCAGCCGCCAAGTTTATCGGTGCAGGCCTCGCCGCCATCGGCATGATCGGCGCCGGTATCGGCGTGGGCAACGTGTGGGCCAGCTACATCACGGCCCTGTCGCGCAACCCGGCCTCCAAGGGCGAAATCGGCGCCAACATCTGGATCGGCTTCGCGGTCACGGAAGCCATCGCGCTGTTCGCGCTGATCGTCGCGCTGATCGCCCTCTTCGCCTGAGCGCGGTCGTGCCCGTTTCGGCACTCCGGGCGTCGGGCTGGGGAGCGATCCTGGCCATCCTGCCGGCGGCGGCTCGCGCCGAAGGCGGCATGCCGCAGTTCGACGTCTCGACCTTCCCCAGCCAGATCTTCTGGCTGGTGGTGTCGTTCGCCCTGCTCTACGTGCTGATGTCGTGGCTCGTGCTGCCGCGTATCGGCCACACGATCGAGGCGCGCGAAGCCAAGATCCAGTCCGACCTCGACGCCGCACAAAAGGCCAATGACGCTGCCCGCGTCGCCGCCGAAGCTCAGCGCAAGGCGCTGGCCGAGGCGCGCGGCAAGGCATCGGCGACGCTGCGCCAGACCACCGATGCGGCCGCCGCCGAGACCACGGCAAGCCTCGCCGCCATCGGCGAGAAACTGGCCGGGAAGATCGGCGAGGCCGAGCGGCGTATTGCCGAGCAGCGCGCCCAGGCGTTGGCCGGTCTGTCGTCGCTGGCGGCCGAGATTGCCGGCTCCGTCCTCGGCAAGCTGGTTGGCACCGTCGACGGCACGCAGGTGGCGGCGAAGGTCGCCGCAGCCGTCGAGACCGCACGGAAAGGGACCAAGTAATGTTCGGGACCGCGTTCGCCGCTGACACGCACGGCGCCGCCGGACACGAGGAAGGCCTGCTGAGCAGCCCGGAGTTCTGGGTTGCCATCGCCTTCCTGCTGTTCGTTGCCGTCGCCGGCAAGAAGATCGTGCAGGGCCTCAGCAAGCTCATGGATGACCGCACCGCGCTCATCAAGCGTACCCTGGGCGAGGCCGAAGCGCTTCGCGCCGAGGCGCAGAGGGAGCGTGACGAGGCCGAGAAAGCGCTCAAGGAGTCCGCGAGCCTCGCCGAAGGCATCATCGCCCAGGCGAAGAAGGAGGCGGAATACCTCACGCGCATGGCCGCCGAGCAGCGCCAGGCGAGCATCGCCCGTCGCGAGCAGCAGGCGGCCGATCGCATCGCCCAGGCCGAGGCGGCCGCGACCAAGGAAGTCCGCGATCTTGCCGTCGACGTTGCCATGGCCGCGAGCCGTGCGCTGCTGCGCGAGCAGGTTGCGGGCGGCAAGGCCCAGGCGCTGGTCGACGAGGCCATCGCCGAACTGCCGCGGCGCCTGCACTGACTTTTCGAACATCAGCATCGCCCGCATAAAACAATCGCGGGCTACCTGGTGCCCCCGTCGCAAGACGGGGGCTTTTCTTTTGCGCCGGGGCGAGCCTTTGAAGGAACCGCTGCGGGAGGCCGCCGAACCGCACCCCGTTCGGGGGCGCTCTAGGATTGTCCGGGACCGGATTTGCGCCGGTCGCAACAGCCGCTAGGGCATGTACCGCGTCGGAAGGCGGACGATGTCCTGGATCAAGTCCGGCGGTAGATCGGCCGGCTTCGACGAGTTGGCGCTGGCGCTGATCGAATCGACCAGTCCGCCGAAGCGCTGCTCGATGGCCGCCGCGATCTGGTCGTGCCGGCCGACGGCGGCGAACAGATGCACCACGTCGTCAGGTACCTGGGCCGCGATTTCGTTCCACTGGCCGGCCTTGGTCATGGCGTTGAGCTTGCGGCCGAGATCGCCCAGCCCGTGCTCTTCGAACACCGGCCAGTAGGCCGGGGTTGAGCCATAGAAGGCAACGCGATAGCGCACCCACTCGAACAGCTTCGCGACCGCCGCGTCGTCCTTGCCGGTGACCACGAAGCCGCTGCCGGAGATGTCGAACGCCTCGCGCGGTCGCCCCGCCTTGGCCAGTCCCTCCGACAGGATCGGCAGGATCTGCCGCTCGAGATACTGGCGTGTGCAGAAGACGTGGAGCTTCACGCCGTCGCATTCCTCGGCCGCGACCTTCATCATGGCCGGACCGACGGCGGCGATGCCGATGCGCGGTAGCGGGCCGTCATAGGGCTCGGGCACGAAGTTCGGCGTCATCAGGGTGAAGCGATAGTGCTTGCCCTCGTAGGCGAGCTTGCCGTCGCCCTTCCAGGCCGCCCAGATCGCCCGCACCGCCTGCACATATTCGCGCATCCGCGGCGCCGGCGCCGACCACGGCACGGAGAAGCGCTTCTCGTTATGGGCGCGGATCTGCGAGCCCAGCCCCAGCGTGAAGCGGCCGCCGGTGCTGGCGGCGAGATCCCAGCCGATATTGGCGCAGACCATGGGCGAGCGGGCGAAGGCGATGGCGACGCCCGTGTGCAGCTCGATCCGCCGGGTCGTGGCGCCCGCCACGGCGAGGGCGAGGAAGGGATCGTGCTTGTTTTCCTGCGTGCTGACGCCGGTATAGCCGTCGGCCTCGATCGCCTGGGCGGCCGGAACCACCTTCCGCAGGTCTTCCTGCGGCAACGTCGTGAAGATGCGCATCGGCTCCCCGCCTGCCTGAATGAAGGGGCAAAAGCCTAGCATGGCCCGTCGCGACCGAAGGCCCCGGCCGCTCTCCCCGCAC
>JAFEFG010000076.1 GCA_018240685.1 Pseudomonadota bacterium
CTCGCGCATCTGCCGCAGCACCTCGAAGGTGGCGGCATCCTCGCGCAGCACGTCCTGCGGTGCGGTGGTCGCCGGAGACTTCTCGACGATGTCGAGCGGCATCCTGAGGATCTTCGCCATCGGTTCCTCTCAAACTCCCAGATAGGCTTCGCGGATGTGGGGCTGGGTCATCAGCTCGTCGGGCACGCCGTGCGCCATGATCCGCCCCTGCTCCAGGACATAGGCACGGTCGGCGACGCCGAGCGCCTTCAGCACGTTCTGCTCGACCAGCAGGACGGCCGCGCCGCTGTCGCGGACCCGCACGATGATGTCGAACATGTCGTCGACGATCGCCGGCGCCAGCCCCAGCGACGGCTCGTCGAACAGCACGATGCGCGGACGGGCCATGAGCGCGCGGCCGATCGCCACCATCTGCTGCTGCCCGCCCGAGAGCTCGCCCGCCGGCTGCAGCCGCTTCTGGCGCAGGATCGGGAACAGCCCGTAAACACGCTCCAGCGACTCCGCGCGCGCGGCACGGGCCGCCGGCAGATAGCAGCCCAATTCGAGGTTCTCCTCGACCGACATCTTGACGAAGAGCCGCCGGCCCTCGGGAACCAGGGCGATGCCGTGGGCGCAGAATTCGTGCGCTTTCACGTGCCGCATGTCGGCGCCGTCGAACCGCAGCTCGCCCTGCCGGACCCGCAGCAGGCCGGCGATGGCGTTGATCAGCGTCGTCTTGCCGGCACCGTTGGGTCCGATCACCGACACGATCTCGCCGGCATCGACGTCGAGCGACGCGCCCCACACCGCCGGAGCGTCGCCGTAGCCGATATGGAGATCGCGAACCTCAAGCAGCATAGGCTTTGCCCAGATAGATGCTGACGACCCGCGGGTCGCGCATGACCTCACGCGGCGCGCCGAGCGCGAACAGCTTCCCCTCGTTCAGCACCGCCACCCGGTCGGAGAGCTCGACCACGGCGCGCATCAGGTGCTCGACGAACACGATGGTGGCGCCCTGCGCGCGGATGGCGCGCACCAGGCGGATCGCGTTGTCGACCTCCGCCGGGTTCAGTCCCGACAGCACCTCGTCGAGCAGCAGCAACTTGGGCCGGGCGGCAAGCGCGCGGGCAAGCTCGAGGAACTTGCGTTCGTGCAGGTTGAGCGCCGCCGGCAGCATCTCCTCCTTGCCCGACAGGCCGGTGAAGCCGATCCAGTGCAGGGCTTCGTCGCGGATCTCCCGTGCCGGCCGGGGCGCGCCGCCGAACGTCGCGGCCGCGACCACGTTCTCCAGCACGGTCATGTTCGTGAACGGTCTCGGGATCTGGTAGGTGCGCGCGACGCCCCGCCGCGCGATCTCGTGTGCGGACAGGGTGCCGATCTGCGCGCCGTCCACCGCGATGGTGCCGCCGCTCAGCGGATAGTGGCCCGAGATGACGTTGATGAGCGTCGTCTTGCCCGACCCGTTGGGCCCGACAAGGCCGACGATCTCGCCCTCGCGCACGTCGAGATCGACGCCCGAAAGGGCCTGCAGGCCGCCGAACCGCTTGGTGACGCCCCTCACCTCGAGGACGTTCCGGTCTCCGACGGGACGCGCGGCCGGCACCACGGGCGCGACCTCGGCGCTGTGCCGCTTCGGGGCGGGACGGCGGCGGGCGAACCAGGCCTTGGCGGCCGGGATCACGCCGTCGGGCAGCCACAGGATCGAGAGGATCAGGATCACGCCCACGATAGCGCGGCCAACCATCGCCTCGCCGCCGCTGATGAAGGCGTAGAGGAGCACCGTGATGAACGTCGCCCCCACGGCGGGCCCGAACCAGTGGCGCGCGCCGCCGATCACGCTCATCAGCACCACGAACAGCGGAACGGTCAGCTCGAACGTGCCGGCGACGGTGATGAAGCCGACATAGAGTGCATGCACGCCGCCCACCGCACCGGCAATGCCGGCCGAGAGCGCGAACGCCGCGATCTTGTAGCGGAAGGTCGGCACGCCCTTGGATTCCGCCACGTCCTCGTCGTCGTGGATGGCGTAGAGGCCCATGCCGAGACGCGAATGCGCCACCTTCCAGGCAATGACGAGCGTCGCCACGCACAGAACGAACCCCATCAGGTAGATGGAACCGGTCGGCGTCGGCAGCAGGTTCGGAATCGGCACCGCGCTCATGAAGATGCCGGCGCCGCCGTCGATCGGCGTGTTCAGGATGATGGTGGCGATCACGAACGTGACCGACAGCGTCAGCAGCGCGAACAGCTCGCCGCGCAGGCGCCGCAGCCGGAACACGACCGCACCGATGACGACACCGAACAGCGCAGCAAGGCCGGCGGCGGCCGGGATCGTCAACAGCACCGGCACCTCGAACCAGGTGGTGAGGACCGCCGTCGTGTACATGCCGATACCGAAAAAGGCGGCATGCCCTAGGCTGAAATAGCCGGCGAAGCCGCTCAGGATCGCCCAGCTCGTCGCCAGCGAGATCCAGAAGAAGACGAGATAGAAGAACGAATCGTAGAACGCCGGCAGGCCGGCCATCGGCAGGGCGGCGAAGGCCGCAACCGCGAGAACGGCCACCAGCCTCGGCAGCGCAGCGGCAGCGTTCACAGCCATTCGGGATCCCACAGCAGGATGACGATCAGCACGGAGAAGGAGACTACCGGCGCCCAGGCCGGACTGAGCACGGCCATGGCGAGGGATTCGCTGGCGCCGATCAGCATGCCGGCCAGCAGCGCGCCCATCGGGTTGCCGAGGCGGCCGATGATGACGACTGCGAACACCACGCCGAGCCAGGCCCAGATCTGCGCCGGCGCCAGGGTGGCGATCAGTGCGATGAAGGTGCCGGCGATGCCCGCGTAAGCCGCGCCGATCCCCGACAAGATGTACGCGAGTTTCCTGTGATCGACGCCGTAGGCGGCCGCGATGTCGGCGTCCTCGGCGGCGGCGCGCAGGCCCTTGCCGACATAGGTCTTGCGCAGCCACATCCAGGTTCCCCAGGCCAGCACGCTGGCGACGATGCACATCGTCAGATCCAGGACCGGGATGAAGAAGGGACCGGCCTTGATCGACTCGGTCGCATAGTGGGTCTCGAAGCGCCGGTAATCGGCGGTCCAGTAGATCTGGATGCCCGCCTCGACGATCACCGCGAAGCTGAAGGTGATGAGCAGCGAGGCGAGCTCGTTGACGCGGAAGCGGTCGAACAGCCAGTACTGCGATGCCCCGACTGCGAACATCAGCGGCACCACCATCGCCGCCGACCACCACGGCGCGACGCCGTACTTGGTGCCGAGTTCGTAGACGATATAGGCGGACAGGAACGCCAGCGCGAAATGGCTGAGATTGACCAGCCGCAACAGGCCCCAGCTCAGGCTGAGGCCCATCGCGAGCAGGCCGTACATGCCGCCGGCCAGGACGCCCGAGATCAGCGCCTGGCCGAGGAGCGTCGCGCTCGGCATGGGTTCAGGTGCCCATCAGCGTGACGCCGGGGGCCGCGAACGCCTTCGGCCAGACGACCTTCCACTCCTTGTTCTGCGCCTGCTTGATGAGCTGAGCGGCGTCGCCGTGGTTGTACGGGCCGTCGAACCGCAGGCTGCCGTAGATCGTCTCGACCCGATGCTTCTTCAGCCAGTCGGCGATGACCTTGTCGTCGAGGCTGTTGGCGCCGTTCACGGCCGCTTCCAGGATCTGCCACTCCGACACCATCCCGGCCGCCTGGGCGTCGATCACCGCATAGGGCAGGTTGGCCTTGGTGGCCCGCTCCTTGAACTCTGCGGCGATGCGCTTGACCCCCGGCCGGCTCAGGAACGGCTCGGCCGGCTCGAGGAAGGTCGAGCACAGCGCCTTGTCCCCGTCCGGCGACAGGGCGAGCGGCCCCGGCGCCGGATAGAGATGGAAATGATTCCGGGGCTTGTAGTCGAGCTTGTGCAGCGCCTCGAGGAGCTGGTTGCTCTCGAGCCCGAGCGAGCCGACCCACAGGAAGTCGGCATCCGCCTCCTTCACGCGCGCGGCGATGGCGCCGAAATCGCGGTTGCCGGATTCGTATTCGAGATAGAGCGCCACCTTGAGGCCCCTCTTCTCCGCCTGCTCCCGCATGCCCTTGGCCATGAACTGCGCAGACGGGAACTTGCTGGTGAGCACGAGGATGCTCTTGGGCGGATGGGGCAGGCTCGCCATCGCATCGAGGATGACGTTGGGATAGGTTTTGTCCGGCTCCGGTCCGAACGGCGTCGCCGGGAACGCGCGGTCATAGGTCTGCAGCTTGGGAATGCCCATGCTGCTCTGGATCATCACCTTGCCGTACCGCTGTGCCACGCCCATCGCGGCCAGAATCGGCGCGGTGGCATAAGGCCCCTGGATCAGGTCGACCTTGTCGACGGTGATCAGCTTCTCGTAGAGGCTTCGCGCCACTTCCGGCTTCGACTGGTCGTCGAGCAGCACGTACTCGACCGGCCGGCCGAGGAAGCCGTTCCGTCCGTTGATCTCGTTGACCATGATCTCGGCCGCGATCTTGTGGATGGCCGCGGTCTGCGCGAGGAAGCCTGTCAGCGACAGGGTGCCCCCTACCCGCACCGGCGTGCCCGATGGTGCTGCACGCAGGATCGACGGCGCCGCCAGAGATGCCGCTCCCGCCGCAAGTCCGGCCAACACGCCGCGACGTCGCCAGGCATTTGCCCGCTCGTTCATCGTTTCCTCCAGTCGGCGCGATTGTTCTTCGGGCGCCGTTAGGCCGATGTTGGGATAACGGTCGCCGGCTGTAAACAGGTTTTCGAAAGTTTCGAAACTTTTCGAATCTCCAAGTTACCGCGCGGAAACGCCGAGGAACTTCTCGAGGCGCGCCGGCTCCGCCAGCAATTCGTCGCTCGGTCCCTGATGAACGATGCGCCCCCGCTCCAGGATCAGCGTGCTGCGGGTGATCGGCAGGATCTTGTGCGCATGCTGCTCGACGATGAGCGCCGCCAGCCCTTCGCTGCGGACGAGACGCGCCAGCGCCGACAGCAATTCCTCGACGATGATCGGCGCCAGTCCTTCGGTGGGCTCGTCGAGCAGCAGCAGCTTGGGATTGGTGGCAAGAGCCCGCGCGATCGCCAGCATCTGCTGTTCGCCTCCGGAGAGGGCGCCGCCCGAATTGGCGCGACGCTCCTTGAGGCGGGGAAAGAAGCCGTACAGGCGATCCAGCGTCCACGGTCCCGGCCGGGCAACGGCGGTGAGGTTCTCCTCGACCGTGAGCGAGCGGAAGATGTTGCGCTCCTGCGGAACCCAGCCCAGGCCGAGCGCGGCGCGCTGTTCAGGCGCCAGCGGCGCGAGCTCGCGTCCCTCCAGGACCAGCGAGCCGTCGAAGCGACGCGTCACGCCCACGATGCTGTCGACCAGCGTCGTCTTGCCGACTCCGTTGCGGCCGAGCACGGCCATCGCCTCGCCGGCGCCGAGGCGGAAGCTGATGTCCGACAGCACCACCGCGCGGCCGTAGCCTGCGCGCAGCCCGGTCACGACGAGCAGGTCAGTCATGGCCGTCCTCGCCCAGATAGACGGCGCGCACGCGCGGATCGGCGGCGATGGCGCCAGGTTCGCCTTCGACCAGCAACGCGCCGTCGACCAGCACCGATATCCGTCGCGCAAAACTGAACACGAGATCCATGTCGTGCTCGATCAGCAGCACCGAGACGTCGCCGGGCAACGCGGCGATCGCCGCGAGAATGTCGCGTCGCTCCACTTCCGGCACGCCGGCCGCCGGCTCGTCCAGAAGCAGGACCTGCGGCCTGCAGGCGAAGGCGACGGCGATCTCCAGCAGCCGCTGCTTGCCGTAGGGCAAGGTGTCGGTCCGCATGTCGAGCACGTCGGCAAGGCCGAACCGCGCCGCGACGTCCTCGATCTCCGCCGCGAGCGCGCGGCCGCCGACGGCCCGTCGCCAGTCGCTCCCGCGGTCGAGACGCTCGCCGATCGCCAGCGCCAGCGACTCCAGCGGCGTGAGATCGCCAAACAGCTGGTTGATCTGGAAGGTCCGCACCAGCCCGCGCCGCACGCGCGCCTCGGCGCTCAGGGCGGTTATGTCCTGCCCCGCCAGCAGCACCTGTCCGGAACTGGGCGGCAGCACGCCCGTCAGCAGGTTGACGAACGTCGTCTTGCCCGCCCCGTTCGGCCCGATCAGGGCATGCCGTGCGCCCGACTCGAGCCGGAACGACACGTCGCGCGTCGCCACCAGGCCGCCGAAGCGCTTCGCCAGCCCTCGCGTTTCGAGGGCGGCCGTCATCGCCTCACCCTCGCCAGCAGGCCGCGAAGGCCGCCCATCATGCGCTCGCGGCCCACCATCACGAAGACGACCAGGAACAGGCCGATCCAGAACGGCCAGTATTCCGGCGTCAATGCGGAGATGCCGTCCTGGAGGCCCTCGTAGAGCACGGCCCCGAGGATGCCGCCGTAGAGCCAGCCCGCACCACCGATGATCAGCACCAGCAGCACGTCGGCCGATCGATGGAAGTCGAAGAAGTCGAGCGACACGAACGCCGTCGTCTGGGCCAGCAACGCGCCCGCCGCCCCGGCGAAAGCGGCGGCGAGCGTGTAGGTGGCGATCAACCTCCGGTTCACCGGCACCCCCAGCGCCGAGGCGCGCAGCCGGTTGCGGCGGATGGCCATGAGCGACAGGCCGAACGGGGAATGGACCACGGCGCGCGCCAGCAGCATCAGGAGGAAGAGCGTTGTCAGGCTGTAGCCGTAGGCGACGCGGCCATAGAGATCGAAGTCGAAGAGACCGAGCACGGGCCCCATCGTCACGCCCTGCAGCCCGTCGGCGCCGCCGGTGAGACCGGGCAGCGCGTTGGCGAGTTCTCCCAGCAGCATCGCCACGCCCAGCGTCACCATCAGGCGCGTGAGGTCGCTTCCACGCAGCACCAGAAAACTGGTCGCGAAGCCCAGCAGCATCGCCGCCGCCATGGCAACGACGAGCCCCGCCGTCGGATCGTCCGTCACGTGTTTGGCGAGGAGTCCGGCAACATAGGCGCCCAGCCCGAAGAAGGCGGCATGGCCGAGCGAGACGATGCCGGCGTAGCCCAGGATCAGATCCAGCGACAGGGCGAACAAAGCAAGGATCGCGATCTCGTTCAGGATCAGGTGGCGGCCGGGCGGCAGGAACAGCGCGCCGAACGCAACCAGCCAGAACGCGATCTCCGCCCACCGCCACCGTGCCCGCCGCGCCAGGCTCTCGGTGACGGCTGTCATCGCGGACGGGCGAACAGGCCGTTCGGCCTGAGCACCAGGACGGCGATCATGACGAAGTAGACGATGAAGGCGCCGATCGCGGGGATGTAGTACTTGCCCGCGACGTCGGCGATGCCGAGCAGCAGCGACGCCGCGAACGGCCCCGCGATCCCGGAGGTGCCGCCCACCGCGACGACGATCAGGAAATAGATCATGAACTTCAGCGGGAAGTTGGGATCGAGCCCCAGGATCTCGGTTCCGAGCGCGCCGCCCAGTCCGGCAAGACCGGACCCTACCGCGAAAGTGACCGCGAAAACGGCTCCGACGGGAATGCCGAGCCCGCGCGCCACGCGTGCATCGTCGACCGCGGCACGCAGACGGCTGCCGAAGCGCGTATGCGTCAGACCAAACTGCAGACCGATCGCCAGCAGCCCGCACAGCACGATGATGAACGTCCGATAGATGCCGACATGGACGCCCATCAGCTCGACCCGGCCCATCAGCCAGTCCGGCAGCTTGACGTTCTGCTGACTGGAGCCCATCGCCCAGGTCATGCCCGACACCGACATGAAGACGAGCCCGATCGAGAACAGGACCTGGTCGAGATGGCTGCGCCGGTACATGTGGCGATAGAGCGTGCGCTCCAGCACCAGGCCGATGACCGCGGTGCCCAGGAACGCGACGGGCAGGCAGGCCAGGAACGGAACGCCGGCGCGATCCATCAGCAACACGGTTGCGTAGCCGCCGGCCATCGCGAACGCGCCATGGGCGAGATTGACGAAGTTCATCAGCCCGAGCGTCACGGCGAGGCCGCAGGCCAGTACGAACAGCAGCATGCCGTAGGCCACGCCGTCGAACAGGATGGTCGCCATGGCTATGATCCTTCCGGCCGCCCGCCATCCGGCACGCCGCCTTGCACGCGGCGCTCCGGGACCGGGCGGCAGGACTCCACTTCGGCCGCTACTTCTTCTTCGCCGCCTTCACCGGGTCCTTGACGTTCGGGATGGTCTCGAACTCGACGTTGTAGAGTTCGCCACCGACCTTCTCGACCTTGCGGATATAGATGTTCTGCACGATGTCGCGCGTCTCCGGATCGATCGAGATCTGGCCGCGCGGGCTCTCCCAGCCCAGGCCCTTCATCGCCGCGATCAGCTTGGCGCCGTCGGTGGATCCGTTCGTCTTCTTGAGCGCCTCGTAGATCAGGTGCATGCCGTCGTAGCCGCCGACGGCCATGAAGTTCGGGCGCATCCCGCCATTGGCCTTCTTGAAGGCACTGACGAAGGCCTTGTTGATCGCGCTGTCGTGGGCCGCGGAATAGTTGTGCGCGTTGATCACGCCCACCATGACGTCGCCCATGCCGTTCAGCTGGTCGTCGTCGGTCACGTCGCCGGTCGCGATCAGCTTCATGCCCGACTTGTCGAGGCCGCGTTCGACGAACTGCTTCACGAACTGCGCGCCGGCGCCGGACGGCACGAAGACGAACAGCGCGTCGGCCTTGGCGTCGGCCGCCTTCTGCAGCACCGGCGAGAAGTCCGGACTGCGCATCGGCACGCGCAGGTTCTCGACGATCGTGCCGCCCCTGGCCTTGAACTCCTCGCTGAACGACTTCTCCGCGTCGATGCCGGGGCCGTAATCGCTGACCAGCGTCACGACTTTCTTGAGTCCGTTCTTGACCGCCCAGTCGGCCATCGGAACGGCGGATTGCGCCAGGGTGAAGCTGGTGCGCACGACATAAGGCGAGGCTTCCGTGATCGAGGACGTCCCTGCCGCCATGACGATCTCCGGCACCTTGGCCTGGGTCGCGATGGGAGCCGTCGCGAGCGCGGAGGGTGTGATGCCGAATCCCGCCAGGAAGGCGACCTTGTCGTTGACGACGAGTTCCTGCGCCAGACGCTTGGTGACATCGGGTACGCTGGTGTCGTCCTTCAGGATCACCTCGACCTTCTTGCCGGCGACGGTCGTGCCGTGCTGCGCCTGGTAGAGCTTCACTGCGGCATCGATCTGCTTGCCGGTCGAGGCCTGCTGGCCGGTCATCGGCAGGATGAGGCCGATCTTGACGGTTTCCTGCGCCGCGGCGCCGGTCGAGATCATGCCTGTGGCGGCAAACGCCGCCAGGATCACGCGTCTGCGCATTTGTTTTCCTCCCAAACAATCTTGTTTGCGAAGTACTAGCACAAATGGCCGCGGGATGCTCTATGCTCCCCCCGAATTTGATGGGAGTTGCCCAATGAAGAGCTACAAGGTCGTCGAGTTTGGCCAGCCGCTGCAGCGCGTCGAGGAACCCACGCCGGTTCCCAAGGGAACCGAGGTCCTGGTGCGCGTCACCGCTGCCGGAGTCTGTCACAGCGACGTGCACCTGTGGGAAGGCTTCTTCGACATGGGAGGTGGCAACAAGGTCTCGACCCAGAAGACCATGAACCCGCCGCGCACCATGGGCCATGAGATCGTCGGCGAGGTCGTGGCCCTCGGCCCCGACGCCAAGGGCGCGAAGGTCGGCGACAAGGCCGTGGTCTATCCGTGGATCGGCTGCGGCACCTGCTGGTACTGCGTGAATGGCCGCGAGCATCTTTGCCCGACGCCGCACGCACTCGGCATCAACAACGACGGCGGCTATGCCGACCACGTCCTCGTCCCGCACGCCAAGTACCTCTATCCCTACGGCAACATCCCGACCGAGCTCGCTTGCCTCTATGCCTGCTCCGGCATCACCGCCTTCAGCGCCGTGAAGAAGGCCCAAGGCGAGGATGCGGGCAAGCCGGTCCTGGTCATCGGCGCCGGCGGCGTCGGCCTGATGGGCGTGCGCTTCGCCAAGTCGGTGCTGGGCCGTGAACCGATCGTGGCCGACATCGATCCCAACAAGCGCAAGCTTGCGCTGGAGAACGGTGCCGTGGCGGCGATCGACCCGCGCGAGAAGGACGCCCGCAAGCAGGTCATGGAGCTGACCGGCGGCACCGGCGTCGGCGCGGCGATCGACTTCGTGGGCGCCGAGAGCACGTCGCAGTTCGGCCTGCGGGCGCTCGGCCGCGGCGGACGGCTGATCATCGTCGGCCTGTTCGGCGGCACCTTCACCATCCCGCTGCCGATGTTCGCCTTCACCGGTTGCCAGATCGTCGGCTCCGTCACCGGCAGCCCGGCCGAGATGAAGGAGATGATGGATCTCGTGACCGCGGGCAAGGTGACGCCGGTGCCGATCATCAAGCGCACGCTCGACGAGGCCGACGCCGCGCTGCAGGATCTGCGCAAGGGCCTGGTCATGGGCCGTGCGGTCCTCGTCCCCTGACGACACGCCCGTAGCGGAACCATCGTGAGCCAGGCCGGGCGTGCCCTCGCCCATGCCTTCGAGACGGGAGCGCCCGCGCCGAAGCGGGCGTTCTTCCTGCGCGCCGAAGCGCCGCCGCCACTGGCAGGCGTCGATTGCGAGCAGTCCTTCCGGCCCGAATTCCTGCGTCTGCAGCGAGCCGGCGCTGCGGTCGTGCCGCGCCTGGACGGCAGCGGCTACGCCCTCGGCCTCGTGCTGCTGACCAAGCACAAGGAAGAGAACTTCGCCAACATTGCCCGCGGCTGGAGCCTGCTGGAGCCCGGCGCAGGCCTCGTCTGCGCGGGCGCCAACGACGACGGCGCGGCCAGCCTCGAGAAGCAGGCCGGCAAGATCTTCGGCCTCGCCGACACGCTGTCGAAGTTCCACTGCCGGGTCTTCCGCTTCGCGCGGACGGACCGGACGCCGCCGGACTACTGGCAGGCGCTGACACGCCTGCAGCCGGCGGGGGACGGAAGCTGGCTCAGCCAACCGGGCATCTTCAGCTGGGACCGCGTCGACGACGGTTCTGCCCTCCTCGCCCGTTACTTGCCCGACGACCTCGCCGGCCACGTCGCCGATTTCGGCTGCGGCTGGGGATACCTCGCCCGCGAAGTCCTGCGGCGGTCGAGCGAGATCGAGCATATCGACCTGATCGACGCCGAATACCGCGCCATCGAGGCGGCCCGCGCCAACATCACGGATCCGCGCGCGCGCTTTCACTGGCTCGACCTCGCGAGCGAGGCGCCGCCCGCACCCTACGATGCCGTCATCTGCAACCCGCCCTTCCATACCGGACGCGCCTCGACCCCGTCGCTCGGCCAGCAGGTGATCCAGGCCGCTTCGCGCGCGCTCAAGCCGGGCGGGCGCTTCTATATGGTCGCCAACCGCGGCCTTCCCTACGAACCGACGCTCAAGGCCCACTTCGCGCGCTTCGAGACGCTCGCCGACAACAACAAGTTCCGCGTGACGCTAGCCGTGCGCTAGCCGACCGGCGCGCCCTCGTAAGTGGCAGCGATCAGGAACTCCTTGTTCCCTTCCGCACCGGTGATCGGGCTCTCGGTTACGCCCAGCACGCGCCAGCCTGGCTGTTCGGCCACCCAGGAAGCGATCGTGTCGCAGACTTCCTGGTGAAGCTCGGGCTCGCGCACGATCCCGCCCTTGCCGACGCGGCCCTTGCCGACCTCGAACTGTGGCTTGATCAGCGCCACCAGATGCGCGCCCGCCGCCGCCAACGCCAGCGCGGCAGGAAGCGCCGTACGCAAGCCGATGAAGGAGGCGTCGCAGACGATCAGGTCGATCGGATCGGCGATCTGCGTCCTGCCGATGTCGCGGATGTTAGTCTTCTCCATCGAGACCACGCGCGGATCGGAGCGCAGCTTCCAGGCGAGCTGGTTGGTGCCGACATCGACGGCGTAGACCTTCGCCGCGTCGCGCTGCAGCAGGCAGTCGGTGAAGCCCCCGGTCGAGGCGCCGACGTCGAGTGCCGTCCGCCCCGCAACCGCGATGCCGAAGTGATCGAGTGCCTTCTCGAGCTTGAGCCCGCCACGCGACACATAGGGATGCGGCTGGCCGCGCACTTCGAGCGGCATGTCCGCCGTCACGCCGTAGCCCGCCTTGTCGAGCCGCTTGTCGTTGGAGAAGACCAGGCCCGCCATCACCAGGCGCTGCGCCGCGGCGCGCGTCTCGGCCAGGCCACGCTCGACCAGCGCCACGTCCAGACGCGTCTTCGCCATCGCTTTCCCCTTTCGCGCCACCTGCTAGCATGCCGGCCATGAGCACGAAACTTCTCGAGGGCGAGCGCGCCCTGGTCACCGGCTGCGCCGGCGGCATCGGCCGCGGCGTCGCAAGGGCCCTGAAGGCGGAGGGCGCGACGGTTCTGGGCAGCGACATCGCCGCGCCGCCGCAGGAAGACGGCATCGACTTCCTGGCCGCCGACCTCGGCAGGCCGGATGGCTGGAAGGATCTGCTCGCCGGAGCGGTCGCGCGCCTGGGCTCGATCTCGCTCTTCGTCCATGCCGCGAGTCCGCGCCGCCAGGAGGTCGACACGCCGCTCAGCGTCAGCGAGGAAACCTGGGACGCCATGACCGGCATCAACCTGCGTTCGGGCTTCTTCCTCGCGCGCGAGATCGGCCGCCACATGCGCGACTCGAACATCAAGGGACGCATGCTGCTGATTACTTCCATGCATCGCGAGACGCCGCGCAACCTGCCGCACTACAGCGCCTCCAAGGCCGGCATGACCATGGTGATGAAGGAACTCGCACGCGTGCTGGCGCCGCACGGCATTCGCGTCAACGCCATCGCGCCCGGCGCCATTCCGGGCGGCGGCTTCGTCGCCGGCAATCTCGGCGAGCTGGTGGCCCAGATCCCACTCGGCCGCGCCGGCACGCCCGACGACGTCGCCCAGGCCGCGGTCGCGATCCTGTCGGAAAGATTTGGCCGCTACATGGTGGGGACCACGGTAGAAGTTGATGGCGGACTGGGCCTTCTGAGCTGGATTCCTGCTCGGGCTTGACCGCCGGCCCCTCGCGCGCTGAGCTAGTCCCTCGTCAAAGCGATGGAGGGCTCAGCAATGACCTTACGCATCAATTCGACAGCGCCGGACTTCAAGGCGGAAACCACCCAGGGTCCGGTCGAGTTCCACAAGTGGATCGGCGACAGCTGGGCGATCCTGTTCTCCCACCCCAAGGACTTCACGCCCGTCTGTACCACGGAGCTGGGCTACATGGCGCGGCTGAAGCCGGAGTTCGACAAGCGCAACACCAAGATCATCGGCCTGTCGGTCGATCCGGTGGCCAACCACGCCAAGTGGGCCAAGGACATCGAGGAGACGCAGGGTGCTGCCGTCACCTATCCGATGATCGGCGATCCGCAACTGAAGGTCGCGACGCTTTACGACATGCTGCCCGAGGGCGCCGGCACCACCGCCGAGGGCCGCACCGCCGCCGACAACGCCACGGTGCGCTCGGTGTTCATCATCGGGCCGGACAAGAAGATCAAGGCGATGCTCACCTACCCGATGAGTTCCGGCCGCAACTTCGACGAGGTGCTGCGGCTGCTCGACTCCTGCCAGCTCACCGCCCAGCATCAGGTGGCGACGCCCGTGAACTGGAAGAATGGCGAGGACGTGATCATCGCCCCGTCCGTCTCCGACGAGCAGGCCAAGACGAAATATCCCCGCGGCTGGAAGACGGTGAAGCCCTATCTGCGGATCGTGCCGCAGCCGAGGGCCTAGCCCGCAGCCTCGAAAACGCCGGAAATTTCTCCCGTCTCCCATCCCCGATCACGGGAGGGGAGACGGACGGTGAAGGTGCTATCCCCGCGCGCGCTCGACCTGCTGGCCGAGTGCTGCGAGCGCGGTCGCCACGATGTGCGGCGCATCGAGGCCCGCCATCTGGTACTGCCGCTGCGGCGAGGCGTGGTCGATGAAGCGGTCCGGCAGCACCATCGGCCGGATCTTGAGCCCGTGGTCGAGCAGCCCGGCCGTCGCCAGGTACTGCAGCACATGGCTGGCGAAGCCGCCGACGGAGCCTTCCTCGATCGTGATCAGCACCTCGTGCTCGCGCGCCAGCCGGCGGATCAGGTCGGTGTCCAGCGGCTTGGCGAAGCGCGCGTCGGCCACGGTCGTGCTCAGCCCCTTGGCGGCAAGATCCTCCGCCGCGACCAGGCATTCCGCCAGCCGCGTGCCGAGGCTGAGGATCGCGATCTTGCCGCCCTCGCGCAGGATGCGGCCCTTGCCGACCTCGAGCGGTGTTCCCTTGCCCGGCAGGTCGATGCCGATGCCCTCGCCGCGCGGATAGCGGAAGGCCGAGGGGCGGTCGTCGATGGCCACCGAGGTGGCAACCATATGCATCAGCTCCAGCTCGTCGGCGGCCGCCATGACGACGAAGTCAGGCAGACACGACAGGTAGGTGAGATCGAAGCTTCCCGCATGGGTGGCGCCGTCGGCGCCGACCAGACCGGCGCGGTCGATGGCGAAGCGCACCGGCAGCTTCTGGATCGCCACGTCGTGCACGACCTGATCGTAGGCGCGCTGCAGGAACGTGGAGTAGATCGCCGTGAACGGCTTGAAGCCCTCGCAGGCCAGCCCGGCGGCGAAGGTCACGCCATGCTGCTCGGCGATGGCGACGTCGAAGGTACGCTCGGGGAAGCGCTCGGCGAACTTGTCGACGCTGGTGCCCGACGGCATCGCGGCGGTGATGGCGACGATCTTGTCGTCCTTCTCCGCCTCCGCGATCAGCGCCTTGGCGAACACCGCCTGGTAGGCCGGGGCGTTGGCGACCGGCTTGGCCTGCTTGCCGGTGATGACGTCGAACTTCACCACGCCGTGGTACTTGTCGGCGCTGCGCTCGGCCGGCGCGTAGCCCTTGCCCTTCTGCGTCACGACATGGACCAGGATCGGCTTGTCGAGTTCGCTGTCGCGCGCGTTGCGCAGCACCGGCAGCAGATGCTCGAGATTGTGACCGTCGACCGGGCCGACATAGTAGAAGCCCAGCTCGTCGAACAGCGTGCCGCCGGCGACCAGGCCGCGCGCGAATTCCTCCGCCCGCTTGGCCGCCATCTCCAGCGGCCGCGGCAGAGCCTCGGCGAAGGAGCGGCCGATGTTGCGCAGCGTCACGTAGGGACGCCCCGACAGCAGCCGTGACAGATGACCCGACAGCGCGCCCACCGGCGGCGCGATCGACATGTCGTTGTCGTTCAGCACCACGACCAGGCGGCTGCGCAGGGCGCCGGCATTGTTCATCGCCTCGTAGGCCATGCCCGCGGTCATGGCGCCGTCGCCGATCACCGCCACGACGCGGTTGTCGCCGCCGGAGAGGTCGCGCGCCACCGCCATGCCGAGGCCGGCCGAGATCGAGGTCGAGGAATGGGCGGCGCCAAACGGGTCGTACTCGCTCTCGCTGCGGCGCGTGAAGCCGGACAGTCCGCCCTCCTGGCGCAGGGTACGGATGCGGCTGCGGCGGCCGGTGACGATCTTGTGCGGATAGGCCTGGTGACCGACATCCCAGATCACGCGGTCGCGTGGCGTGTCGAACACGTAATGCAGCGCAACGGTCAGCTCGACCACACCAAGACCGGCGCCGAGATGCCCGCCGGTGACGGAAACCGCCGAGATCGTCTCCTGGCGCAACTCGTCGGCAAGCTGGCGCAGTTGATCCGGCCGCAGCCGGCGGATGTCCGCTGGGATGTCGACGGTATCGAGAAGCGGCGTATTGCTCATGAAACTTACTATACTCTTTTCAAAGGCTCAGGCGCGCCGCGAAACCACGAATTCCGCGGCCTGCTTGAGCAGGTAGGCGGAGGGCCCGAACGGCTCCAGATGGGCCGCCGCCTGGTTAGCAAGCAGCGTCGCCTGGGATCGGGCCCTCTCCAGCCCGAGAATGGAGACGAATGTGGCTTTTCCGGCGGCAATGTCCTTGCCGGGCGTCTTGCCCAGCTGTTCCGCCGTTCCTTCCACATCGAGCAGGTCGTCGACGATCTGGAAGGCGAGGCCAAGGTCGTGCGCGTAGGCCGAGAGCGCCAGTCGCAGCGGCTCCGCCGCCTTGCCAAGGATCGCCCCCGCCGTGCAGGAAAACGAGATCAGTGCCCCGGTCTTGAGCCGCTGCAGGCGCGTGACGGCGCCGATCGACATGTCCGGCCCCTGCGTCTCGGCCAGCAGGTCGAGCATCTGGCCGCCCACCATGCCCTGTGCGCCGGCCGCGCGGGCCAGTTCGGTCACCAGCGCGGTGCGCACCGCGGGATCGCCGTGCGTGTCCTCATGCGCCAGCACCTCGAAGGCGAGCGCCTGCAGGGCATCGCCGGCCAGGATCGCCGTCGCCTCGTCGAACTGCTTGTGGCACGAGGGCTTGCCGCGCCGCAGGTCGTCGTCGTCCATCGCCGGCAGATCGTCATGGATCAGCGAATAGGCGTGGATGAATTCGATGGCGCTGGCGGTCCGCATCGCCGGGATCGCGCCGACCTTGAACAGGGTGGCACCGGCCAGCACGAAGAAAGCGCGCAGGCGCTTGCCGCCGCCGAGGCTGGAATAGCGCATGGCCTCGAAGACGCGGGCCTCGCCGGTTTCGACCTTGGGGATGAGACGGTCCATGGTGCGCTCGACGGCGCCGGCGGCAAACGCCAGGGCGGCATCGAAGTCGCGATAAGACGACAACGGCATGGGATGGGTACGCTTGTGTCCGTGAATCTGGTGTGTGGGCCTAGCCGAGATCGGCCGGTTGGCTGGCGACGGATCCGTCCGCGGCGAAGACGATCTTTTCGACCTTCATCTTCGCCTCGGCCAGCTTCTGCTCGCAGTGGCGCTTGAGCAGGGCCCCGCGCTCGTAGGCCGAAATGGCCTCGTCGAGTTTCACCTGACCGCGTTCGAGCTGCTGGACGATGCCTTCCAGCTCCTTCAGCGCATCCTCGAACGACAAGGCGGCGATTTCCTTGGGCAGGGTCGGTTCTTTGGCCAATTCGGTTCTCTCAGAGGTGGGCGCGCATGCTACCCGCCGGCGGCCGGCCGGACCAGCGGAGCGGCAAAAATTCCGGGGAATTGACCGGATTCGGCGAAAAATTGCATGCCAGTACAACTTTTGCGGATGAAACACGCATATCTAGCATGGCCGCTTTGCACGTTCGCAGGACAAAACCCCGTCTCGCGCGTTGCAGGGCGCGTGAGCCGATGGCAGCCTTCGGCAAGAAAATGAACAGCCATTCACACAGGAGTTGAACGCACATGGGCAATGTCAGTCATCTCGTTACGCGAACCGCGGCTTTCCAGAGTTCTGTGGAAAACGGTCTCGGGGAAGGCCTCCCCGCCAAGGACCGTCAGTTCGTCACGGCGCTTGCGCGAGGGCTCGACATCCTGCGCGCATTCCATGCCGGCGAGGGCATGCTGGGCAACCAGGAGATCGCCCATCGCACCGGCCTGCCCAAGCCCACGGTCGCCCGCCTCACCCACACGCTGACCGAGCTGGGCTACCTCAACTACATCCGCCGCTTCCGCAAGTACGAGCTCGGCGCCTCGGTGCTGGCGCTGGGCTATGCCGCCATCTCCAGCATGGACGTGCGCCGCGCCTCGCGCGGGCCGCTCGAGCAGCTCGCCCATGCGCTGAACGCCTCGACCGCGCTGGGCGGCCGCGACCGTCATTCGATGATCTATCTCGAAGCCTGCCGCGGCCCGTCCGTGGTGGCGATCACCCATGACGTCGGCACCCGCGTGCCGATGGCCTCGACCGCGATGGGCCGCGCCTATCTCTTCTCCCTGCCCGATGCCGATCGCAACAAGCACATCGACGCCATCCGCCGCCGCTGGCGCGACGACTGGACCAAGGTGAAGGCCGGCATGGAACGCTCCTTCAAGGAGCTGGCCGAGCGCGGCTTCTGCGTCACCTGGGGCGAGTGGCTGCCGGAACTGTGCGGCGTCGGCGCGCCGCTGCGCAACACCGACGGCACCGCCGCCTATGCCATCAATGCCTCGGCGCCGATCTACCAGATCAGCCGCGACCGGCTGGAGGCCGACTGGGGCCCGCGCCTGGTCAAGGTGGCGCGCGACATCCGCACCGCCATGGCGGCGCAGCCGGCCGGCCCGCAGCCGGTGGCCGGCAGCCCGCTGCGTCCCGCTTTCAACGGCCACCGCCCGCCGATGGCGGCGATGGCCCGCCGCTGAAGAAGCAAGACAGAAGAACGTCAAAGCTTTAACGTCCAAGACATGGCTATCCAACGACCGGCCGACGCTCGGCCGGTCGCTCCTTATGAGTTCCGGGGTTTCAACGGGCTGATCGGCCACAAGGTGGTCGGCTGGCGCCCCGGCTTCGTCGAGATGACGCTCAAGGTGCGGCCGGAGCTGTGCAACGCCAACGGCCTGCTGCATGGCGGCGTGCTGATGACCCTGCTCGACTCGGCGAGCGGTTTCGCCTGCACCTTCAACGAGACGGCGACGGCGCGCCGCCTCTCCGTCACCCTTGCCTTCACGACCCAGTTCATCAAGGCGGCCCGCGAAGGCGACACGCTCACCATCCTCGGCGCCTGGCGGCCCTCGACCAGCCAGAGCACCTTTGCCGCCGAGACCGAGATCTATGACCAGCGCGGCGACCTGATCGCGACCGGCGCCGGCACCTTCCGCTACCTCAAGGGCGAGCGCAGCGACGGCGTGCTCACGTTCCTCGACACGCCCAACCTTCGCATCGGCGACCAGGAAGCGGCGGAGTAATTCTCCCTCCACCGCAGACGTCCCTGCCCTGCCGCTCCTAGCGGAAATCGTCCGGGCGCAGCTCAATGGGGGTGCCGTGCGGCGTGCGGTCGGCCGCGTGACCCCAAGCATGACGATAACGGTCCAGCGTCGCGGCATCCGCCACGCCCTTCTCCGCCACCAGGCGTTCGAGGGCATTGAGCCAGTGCCGGTAATACGTCTCGCCCGTGTCGGGGTCGCCGGCGGCCTGCGCCCGTTTGATCTCGGCGCCCAGCGTCGCCGCCCACTCCGGCCAGGTAAACACGCCGCGCGCATGCAGGGCGAGCGCCATCGCGAACGCCTGCGCCTCCCAGGGCTCGCGAAAGACCGGACCTTCGGCGTCGCAGGGAAGGCCCGGCACAGGAACGGTAGGACGGTCCGTCATCTCGGTCATCACGCCGGCTCGAGATAAGGCTCGAAGGCATCGATCGAGACCGTCAATGTCGGATCGGCATCCGGCCCCCAGATCTCGCGGCCGTCGAAGACGACCGTATAGAGCCACTGCGGATCGTCGCCGCGATCGGTCGCGACCGAATCGGGGTAGGCATGGCAGCCGTGGATCAGCTCGACCACGCCGAGCTTGTCACGCGCGTATCGCGGCAGGCGGGTGTGGGTCTGCGGGTTGATGTTCACGGTGCGGACGCGATCGCCCGGCTTGAACCGGGCCGGCCCCTGCTGCTGGCGAAAGAAGGAGCTGCGCGTCAGGCCCGCCGCCACCACCTCGGGCGTGAGCTTGCGCGGCAGCGGCTTGGCCGGTTGCAGCGCGTGGCCGGCGGCGAGTTCCTCAGGCGTCACGAGGCCGCGACGGATGAGGTTCTTCTCCATCGCCAGTTCCCACCGCCAATAGTAGGAGGCGGCCAAGTAGACCTGCGGCGGCAGCGTCTCCTGGGCGTAGCGGGTATCGTCGATGTGCCAGGCACCGGCAAATCCCATCGACCGGTTCATCGCCAGCACGCGCCCTTCCCACCGTTCGTGGAACGGCGGCTCGTTCGCCTCGACCTCGACCTTGCCGAAGCCGTCCATGCCGCCCATGTCGTGGATGCCGTTCATTGCGCCAGCTCCGCCGGCGTGCGGGCCAAGCCAGTGCCGATCATCGAATCGCGGGTGACGAGAGCGGCGAGGCGTTCCTCGCTCCAGCCCTCGGTGCCCGCCGGCCGCATCGGCAGCACCAGGAAGCGCGTCTCCGCCGTCGAATCCCACACGCGGATCTCGGTGTCCTTCGGCAGCTCGACGCCGAAGTCGGCGAGGACGCCGCGCGGATCCTTGACCGCCCGCGAGCGATAGGGCGCCGACTTGTACCAGACCGGCGGCAGCCCGAGCACTTCCCACGGGTAGCAGGAGCACAGCGTGCAGACGATCATGTTGTGGCGCTGCGGCGTGTTCTCGACCGCGACCAGATGATCGCCGACACGGCTGACATGGCCGAGCGTATTGACCGCTGCGGTCGCGTCCTTCAGCAGCGCCTGCTTGAAGGCGGGATCGCTCCACGCTTTGGCGACGACCGCCGCGCCGTTGCGCGGGCCGACCTTGGTTTCGTAGGTCTCGACGATGGCATCGAGGGCGGCCGGATCGACGTAGCCCTTCTCGGTCAGAACCGTCTCCAGCGCGCGCACGCGCAACTGCGTCTCCGACAGTTCGGAGCCATGCTCGTGCGGATGATCGTGATCGTGGCCGGACATTGCTGTGGAATCCCTCGGGAACAGAGGCTACCATCGTAGCCGAGGCACCCGGCCCGACCAAGGCTCCGCCCCGGGGCGGGCGGCCTGCGAGCGCGAGAAAACCTCATCCCGAGGAGCGCCGGAGGCACGTCTCGAGCGATGCCCACCAGGAGTGTCCTCTGCGATGCGCCTGCCTTTGCGAAGGGCGAGCGCACTAGCGCTAATTGCGGAAACTGCGGAAAAGCGCCCTACGGCGGCGAGCTGGTCCAGGTGACCTGCGCCACCGCATCGCTCCACGCCGAACCCAGGGGCTGCAGGATCACCCAGGTCTCGGCGAGCTTGCCGCCGTCGATGCGATACGCCTGCAGGCCGGCCCGGGTGCGCGTCTCGCCGCTCGTCCGGTCGGTCCATTTCATGGTGAAGCGATACCAGGCGCGATTCCCGCCGAAGCTGTGATCGTAAACGACGATGCGCACGTCGGGCCGCTCCTGCCTCAGTCGCGCGAGTTCATCGGCATAGGCCTCGCGCGTCACGGTGCGGTCGCCCGCTTCATCGTGGCGGACGTAGTGCGGCGCCACGCATTCCGGCACGAGATCGAACCGGCCCTCGTGCCAGACACGCTCCCAGCGGTCGAACAGGTCGTGCAGAACCGCGTCGCCTGACATGCACGCCTCCCGTCAGATGCGGGATGATGCGAGCGGCAGCCGGGCCAGGGAGCGATGCCGCGTGCGCCCGAGCAGGCTGTGCACCAGGACCAGTTCGCGTACCGTCCACTCGATCGGCTCGACCGGATGTTCGGGTACGATCTGGTTGTCGCGCAGCAAGGTGAGATGCGGCGTGAAGCGGCGCGCCGGGAGCGGTCGGCCGTCGAGGGCGTCGGTCAGGCGCTGCTGCAGGATCTCCAGGCCGATCACGCTGTCGTCACCGCCCAGCACGAAGGCGCCGTTGCGGAAGCTCAGCGCGCGGTCGAAGGCGACCCGGAACGGCGGCATCGCCACCCCTGCGGCCCGCGCCGTCATGGCCTCGATGACGCCCGCCTCGGGCAGCCCGACGCCGTCCCCCATGTGCGAGAGCGTGACGTGGAAATGCGCTGTTTCGAGCGGCCGGCCCGTCAGCCCATGGCCGGCGCGAAGCCGGCCGGCGAGATCGGCAATGCGCTCGGCGACCTCGGGCGGCGGCAGGATGGCCCAGAACAGGCGGTCCGTCGGCGGCTGCCCGCCCGACCGCAAGCGCTGCTGGCGCCGCTGCAGCCGTTGCGTCTTCAGCTCCGACGGCCGGCCCGCCGCCATCCCCAGCGACGGTCGAAAGGGCTCGAAGGACGACGCGAACAATCCCGGCATGGCGGCTCTCCCCGTGAGATTTGTTCATGATATGTTCTTGTTGGGGATAAAGCAAGCCGGCCAGCGCACGGGACGTGTATCAAAGGTATCCGAACATGACGAAGGCGCCGCCCGCGAGGACGGCGCCTTTCCCGAATTTCCGGAGTTTGCAGGGCTGCGGGCGGGCGCCTCTCCGCGTCGTCGGGGGCGATCAGCCCTTCTCGGCCTCCAGCCGGTAGCGCAGCCACAGCGCGCCGTGCTCCAGCACCTCGTGGCTCCTGAGTTCCATGCGCGCCAGCGGCGCGGGGCCCAGATCGGCGTCACCGGAATTGAACACGGTGGGCGCCCCGCTGCTGCCGTCGAGCGTGGCGGTGACGACGAGGCTCAGCTCGTCGAGCAGGCCCGCGCGCAGGAAGGCGCCGTTGGCCCCGCCTCCGCCCTCGATCATCAGGGTCCGGATGCCGAGCTCGTCGGCGAGCGTCTCGCAGACTCGGGTGAGATCGATCTCCGTCCGGCCACCGAAGAGATAGGAGACGCCGTCGCGGCGCAGGCCCGCCAGGTGCGAGTCGGGCACCTGCTCGGTCAGGATCACCAGGATCGGATCGCCGCCGATGTCGGCGCGCTCCCAGCACGCCTTGCCGTGCGCGTCGAGGAAGATGCCCCAGGCCTTCGCCTCCCGGGTCGCGAACCAGTTCTCGCGCGGGAACGTCTCCGTCGTCGGCGGATAGGTCTTGCCCTTGCCGCGCGCGAATTCCTGCGCGGTGACGCGGCCGCACAGCCACGATACGCGGCCCTGGGCGCCGCCGCGCTCCTCGACGAGCCTGTCGTGCAGCGTCTCGAACAGGTTGGGCACCACGTTGGTCTTGGGGCGCCAGCGGCTGCCCCAGATCCGGCCGTCGACGCTCGATACCATGTGGCAGAGGATATACGGCCTCATGCGCGTCAGAACTCCATCGGGCTGCGGAAGTGCGCGGCGAAGATGCGGTCGCGATGGACGAGCAGCGCCGGGTCGAGCGCCACCACGATCTCCGGCTCGCGGGCGGTGAAGCCCTTGCGGAAGGCGTCGGGCATGGGGCACTGCTCCGGCGGCAGCGGCGCCAGCAGGTTGGAGAAGGCGGTCCAGTAGATGTCGAGCGCGCTCAAGGCGTCGCCGACGAGGTAGGGAACGCCGCGCGCCTGCTGCGCCTCGAGCTGGGCCGCGAGCGCGCCCAGCGTGGCGGCGATGCGTTGCGGGGCGCGCCGGGCCGCCTCGGCGTCGAAGCCGTACTTGTCGATCAGCGTCTGCGACATCGGCGGCACCTTGCCGCTCTCGATCGCGCGGGCGAAGCCCTGCAGACGGCGGTTCCAGCCGATGCCGCCCTCGCCGCAGATCTCCGTCGCGAAGCCCCACATCAGTGCGCGCTCGGTCGCGTCCGCCGGGACGAGCGCCGGGTCGGGCGCAAGACGCTCGGCCAGGCGCAGGATGTCGTCCCAGCGGTTGAGCGGCTTCCCGCCAGCCCATGCCGCCACCGGGGCGCTGTTCTGGCCGGACCAGGCGACGATCTCGGGGTTGGCGCCGGCCAGCTCGAGCGGCGCCGCGACATAGTCGAGGCCCTTGATCTCGAAGATGGCCTTGGCCGCCTGCCCCCACGGGCTCGGCACGCCCTTCACCAGCACGAGCCGAAGCCCCGGGTGGCGGATGGCGTCGGCGGGAGAGACGTAGGCGAGCATGGTCCCGCGCCTAGCGCACGGTGATCTCGGCCTCGCCGAGACCCGCGAACTCGCTGCGGGCCTTGCCCGGGCCGGGCAGGAACTGCGGCGGATGAACGGAGCCGGTCAGCACCATGTCGCCCGCCTTGAGGTACTTGCCATGCGCGATCAGCCGGTTGGCGAGCCAGGCGAGCGAGATCATCGCACCCCCCATCACCATGCTGCCGGGCCCCTTGGCCAGTTCCCGGCCCTCGTGTTCGGACCAGCCCTGGACGGTGGCGAAGTCGAGCTTCTGCCAGTCCTTGATCTCGGTGCCGACGATGCAGGCGGCCTGCAGCACGTCGTCGGCGATGCGGCCGGGGCCGCCCAGCTTGGAGACATCGCCGTAGCGGTTCTCAACCACCTCCATGCCGCAATAGAGGTTGGAGACGAAGGGCATGATCGTCTCGGCGGTATAGTCGGCGGCGGCCTTCGGCACGTCGCGCGCCATGCGCGCCACCATCTCGCACTCGACGCCGGCCTTGAGCGGCCAGCCCTTCTCGAACACCGTGCCGCTTTCGCGGATGCCGTCCTTGTAGATGCCGGCGAAGGCGGGGCCCGAGAGCTTCAGCGGCTCGTACTGCGCCGGCACGCCGAACGCCACCTTCCAGCCGGCGAGCGGGTTCCTGCCGTCGGCCGTGAGCCGGTCATGGACCGCGAACTGGACCTTGTAGGCGTCCTCCTCGGAGAGGTCGGCCGTGGCGTCGGCGAGGAAGTCCATGACCTTCCGGGCGCGACGATAGTCGGCGATGCGGTCGGCCAGCGCGGCGATGTCCTGGGCGTTCATGGCAGTTCCCTCCGGTTTCGAAACGGCGGGGATATTTGCTGCGAGCGGGTTGCAACGCAAGTGCCCGCTGGAGGCGCGCCCCTGC
>JAFEFG010000077.1 GCA_018240685.1 Pseudomonadota bacterium
CAAGATCGCCACGATCAAGGTGTGAGCCAGCCATGGATCCAACGGCCTTCGAGAGGAGCTTCATGATCATCGCCGCGGCGGCGGGCGTCGTGAGCTTCTGGGCTGTCTGGTTCGCGGTCACCTGGCAGCCGCCCATGGAGGCGCGGCTCAAGGCGTTGCGCACGCGTCGTATGAAGACCCGCGGCGAACAGCAGTCGCTGGGTCGTACGTCGCGCAAGGCCACATCCATCAACTTCATGCGCATCGTTGCCGACAGGCTCAATCTGCTACGTGGCACCGCTGCCGACCAGACCACGCGCAAGCTGCGGCTGGCCGGCTTCCTGTCGCGCGATGCGGCGGTGGTCTACGTCTTCGTCAAGCTCGCCCTGCCTTTGACGCTGGGCTTCGTCATGATCTTCCTGACTTCCATCACGGACGTCCTGGAGCTTCCCGACAACATGGTCCTGCCGGCCAGCATCGGCGCCGTCCTCGCCGGGTTCCTGCTGCCGGAGCTGTACATCAAGAACGTGACGACCAAGCGGCGGGAGCTGCTCAACTACGTCCTGCCGGAGGGTCTCGACCTGCTGACGATCTGCGTGGAAGCGGGGCTTGGCATCGATGCTGCCTTTCGTCGCGTGTCGAAGGAGATGGCGCGCTCGATGCCGGAACTGGCGGCCGAATTCGAGATGACCGCCGTCGAGCTGACCTATCTGCCGGACCGCCAGCAGGCCCTGGAGAACATGGCGGATCGATGCGACTCGGCGTCGATCGCCGCTCTGGTGAATGCGCTGCGGCAGACCGAAAAATACGGGACGCCGCTGGTCTCCTCGTTGCGGATCCTGAGCCAGGAGTTCCGTCAGACCCGGACTGCCAAGGCGGAGGAAAAGGGCGCGCGGATGCCTGCGCTCATGACCGTGCCGCTGATGGTCTTCATTCTGCCCACCCTGATCGCCGTGCTTCTGGCGCCCGCCATTATGTCGGCGTTGAGCTTGACATAATTGACATAGATTTCTTAGACTTAACGCGTATTTTTATCAGATTAGTAGAAATTAATTTTGTGCCTCTCGAAGGCACGCAGCAATTTGATGAGGGCGGACATGTGGCGAAAGGTTTCGCGCACGTTTGGCGCTGTGCGTGCAAAGGTAAGGGGATTGGTCAAGGACGACGGCGGTTCGATCGCCATGCTCGTCGCAGCAGTCCCCGTCGTGGCCGGCCTGGTCGCAGTCGGCGCGGAGACCGGCAACTTCTACCGCATGAAGCGCCAGATGCAGAACGCCGCCGACGATGCGGCGCTGTCCGGATCCATCGACAGGATCAACGGACTGACGACCTCGACGATCGCCACCGATGCGCTCTATGAGGCCAAGCGCAACGGCTTCATAGGCGGCCAGGACAACGTCACCGTCACCGTCAATGCACCGCCAAAATCCGGTAATTTCATCAACACGACCGGCGCCGTAGAGGTCATCATCCAGAAGAGCTCGCAGAGCTACCTGTTCGGTGCCGTCCTCAACGCCTTCCTCGGAAAGGCGAACAGCACCTTCACCGTGACGGCGCGGTCGGTCGCCGCGCAAAGCGCATCGACGACGACGACCACGACCACGACGTCGTCGAGCAGGGGCTGCCTGGTCGCCCTGACGCCACTGGCGGAGGAGGCGGTCTCCTTCAGCTCCTTCAACAACATGACGGCCGATTGCAGCCTTGTTGCGAACAGCACGGCGACCGGAACGGGATCGAATGCCTCGATCTACATGACCTCGTTCAACAACGCGACCTTCGAGCAGGTCTGGTCGCGAGGCTCCTTCTCAGCGACGAGCTACGGCAGCCTGTCGCCGCGCCCCAGCGACGCGCAGACCAATCAGTCGGGCACGGTTGTCGATCCCTATGCCTCGCTGCCAACGCCCTCGCCGGGAACCTGCTCGTACACCAACTTCACCTATCCGAGCGGCACGTCCGTGACGCTGTATCCGGGCACCTATTGCGGCGGGCTTGCCATCAAGGGCGGCGTCAACAACGTCTACTTCCAGCCAGGCACCTACTATGTCGCCAACGGCGACCTCTACATCACGAGCGTCAACAACGTGTCGTGCCCGACCTGTGTCGACGGCACGTCGGGCGTCACCTTCGTGCTGACCCAGACGACCGGCAACTACGCCAATATCGGCGGCGTCTACATCTCCTCCGAGAACAACGTCACGCTCAGCGCCCCGCCGAGCGGCACCTATGCCGGCGTGCTTTTCTATCAGGATCGCAATGCGCCGGTCGGCACGATGACCTCGACCTCGAAGATCTTCACGGTCACTTCGCTCAACAACGCGAAGCTCTCGGGAGCGATCTACTTTCCCAACAACCGCATCGACATATCGAGTCTGAACAATGCCGGTAACAGCACGAACGGCTGCACGGTCTGGGTCGGGCGCTACCTCAAGTTCACGTCCTACAACAACAACTACATTGCCGGCTGCGACACGTTCAAGACGAAGCCGGTGAGAATGCAGACGACGTCGACGCAGACGAACGCCGGCAAGGCCAAGATCTGCGAGTGACCGCGATGGCGCATCTGCTGCGCCGCCTCGCCCGGCGCGAGGCGGGAAACATCATGGTGGAGTTCGCCCTGGCGCTGCCGGTGCTCCTCCTGATGACGGTCGGCATGTTCGATCTCGGCCGTTACGGTCTCCAGAAGTCCGCCATCCTCGAAGGGGCGCGGCAGGGGGCGCAATACGCGGTGCTGGCCTATTCCGGAGCGACCTCCGCCAGCAGCTCCGACTCGACGGCCGTCAACACCACGGCACAAAACGCCACCGGGCTGAGCGGCGTCACCGCGAGCAATTCGCTGTTCTGCGAGTGTCAGGCAGGCACGGCCGTCGCCTGCACGACGACCTGCAGTTCGGGAACGCTCAAACGCTACGTGACGGTGACCACCTCGAAGTCCTTCTCATCGGTCGTCGGCAAGTCGAGCCTCGACCTCGGCTCGTTCGGCAAGTGGACGCCGCCGACATCCATGTCGGCCTCCATCACCATGATCGTTCCCTAGGAGGGGCGGGATGACCGGCAGCAGGAGGATCGGAAAGGCGCTCTGCCGGCTCGCCGCAGCCCGAGACGGGAATGCGGCGATCGAGTTCGCATTCGTGGCCCCGGTATTGATCACGCTGTTGCTGGGGGCCATGGAATTCGGCCGGATGCTCTATGTCCGGCAGGGGCTCGAGTATGCGACCGAGTCGGCAGCACGCTACTACAGCATGAATCCGACGTCCTCCCAGTCGAGCATCACATCGTATCTGCAGGGGAAGATGGTGGGGACATCGGGAAGCGACATCTCCGTCTCCTATGCCAGCACGTCGAACTGCAATTCGAACAGCGCGGTGACCTGCACAATGATCACGGCCACCTACACTTTTTCATTCGCGGAGAAGTATCTTGGTTTCGGCTCCAAGACGCTGACGGCGACCTCCCAGGCGGTCCTGTATGGGTCCGGCTCGGGCTCCTGAAGCCCCAAATGTTGCCGCGTTTGTTGCGAACGTCCGCAATATTTTGATATCTTGCCACGTCGGCAAAGCGGGGCGGAATTGTCGGGGAGAAGAGTGAAGCTGGCGGCCATCGTCTGCGTTGGGATGGCGCTTCTACTGGCGGCGTGCGATTCGAGCAGTTCCTCCGGCGGGCCCAGCGACAGCTACACAACGTCCGTGCACGAAGCGGATGCGGCTCGCAAGTCCGGCGACATCGAGATCGCCGTGGCTCTGTACCAGCGCGCGCTGCAGGCAAATCCCGGCGGAGTCGACGCCAAGCTGGGGCTGGGACACTGCTTTCTCGCCCTGGGAGCGGGCGACGATGCCGCTGCCCAGTTCCGGGACGTGCTGGACAAGGGCAGCACCAACATCGAGGCGCGGCGCGGCCTGGCGACCGCCCTGATCCTCGAGGGCCAGCCGACGCTGGCGATGCAGCAGGCGGAGATCGCCGTCCAAGCCGATGGCCGGGACTACAAGGCGCTGAACGTGATGGGGATCGCGCTCGACATCCTGGGGCGGCATACCGACGCGCAGGCGCAGTATGCGCAGGGACTGCAAATCGCGCCCGCGGATGTTGCGTTGCGCAGCAACATGGCGCTGTCGCTTGCCATCTCGGGGCAGGCGCCCCAGGCAATTGCCCTGCTCGTGCCCATCGCGAACGGACGCGACGCGGACGCGCGCGTCCGCCAGAACCTTGCCTTCGCCTACGTCATGGCTGGCGATTTCGAGAACGCTCTTCAGATCAGCCGCCGCGATCTCGACGAGGCGCGGGCGCAGCAGCAGCTCTCTTATTTCATGCAGCTGAAGAGCATGCCGCTGGATGTGCGCAGCGCGGCGATCCGGCGCAATCCTGCCTTCTTCCCGCAGCCGGGGGCGGCGCCTCAACCCCCTCCGGGCGCCGGCAAGTCGGGCTAGGACCCGGTCGCTTCAGCCCTGGACCGAGAAGCCGCCGTCGACGGTGATCGCCGCGCCGGTTATGAAATCCGAGGCCCGCGACGCCAGGAAAACGGCAATCCCCTCGAAGTCGTCGGGCACGCCCCAGCGGCCGGCCGGCGTGCGCTTCAGCACGGAGTCATGAAGATGCGGCACTTCCTGCCGGGCGCGGCGGGTGAGGGCGGTATCGATCCAGCCCGGCAGGATCGCGTTCACCTGGATGTTGTCCTTCGCCCAGGCGGTGGCGATCGCCTTCGTCATCTGCACCATGCCGCCCTTGCTTGCAGCGTAGGCGGTGGCAAAGGGGGCCCCAAAGATCGACATCATCGAGCCGATGTTGATGATCTTGCCGGCGCCGCACTTCTTCAGTGCCGGGTAGGCCGCATGGCTGCACAGGAAGGCGCTGGTGAGGTTGCTGTCGAGGACGGTGTGCCATTCCGCGAGCGTGTAGTCCTCGGGCTGCTTGCGGATGCTCATGCCGGCGTTGTTGACGAGGATGTCGAGCCGACCGTGCGTTTTCAGGGTGTCGGCGATCAGTGCCCGGCAGGACTCCTCCTTGAGGACGTCGACGGCGATGGCGCTGGCTTTTGCGCCAAGGCTGCCGAGTTCCGCCACGGCAGCGGCATTCTTGGCGGCATCGCGGCCGGCGACGACGACGGTCGCGCCGGCCTTTGCCATCCCCTTCGCCATGCCGAGCCCGATGCCGCCGTTGCCGCCGGTGACGACCGCAACGCGGCCGGAAAGATCGAATAGGTCCATCGTCTGCATCTCCCTGATGCAGCGTGTGTAAAGCTGCGCCGGGAGAACCGCAAACCGGCGCTTGGCCGGCCGCCGTCGCTATGGTGTTCGGCAGTTGCGGGAGAGGGGGCTGCGGCAGGCGTCGATGACCGCGGCCAGCGTCCGCTTTGCGGCGCCGTCGTTCCGTATCGGTCCTGTGATCTACTTCTTGTTGCGCGGATCCGAATCGGCTCCGGCCTGGGCGTCGCGCTCGATCAACTTGAGCAGATCTTCGGGGAGGGGTTCGCTTGCGATCTCGTCGTACATGGCATGGAGCTGCTTCTGTAGCCAGAGATCGAAGGGCCGCTCCCCCGGAGGCGTAGCCATCTTCTTGTTACCGGCGCTTCCGTGCGCCTGCCCCTTCAGCGGTCTATCATCTTTCGCCATGTTACTGGTTCCACGGAAGGAGGACCACTTCACAGGCTCCTGTCCGAGGCATGGCCTTCTCCCGGCGAGAATGCCCATGTTTTCCCCCTTCGTCCACGACCGGTTTGAATGGAAGAGTCAGCGTCCGCTGGCGACCGCGCCGACCTGATTTCGGTCGGGGCGAGACGCTCTCCGGTTCGCGGACGCGGATGGCCGCTGCCTTGTCTCGCCTTCGAGAAGAAGGTGCTCCAGCGTGTCGCGGGCGCGCGAGATGCGGCTCTTGACCGTGCCGACGGAAACGCCGGTATGCGCAGCGATGACTTCGTAGGACTGCCCTTCCAGGACCGCCAGCAACAGCGCTTCGCGCTGCGTGGGCGCCAGCTTGCCGAATGCCGACATGAACTCGCGCATCACCACCCGGCTCTCCTGGTGTGGCTGGTGGGACAGCGTTTCGGCAATGCTCGAGTCGATGGGAACCGACGGCCGCATGCGACGCAGGCCGGAAATGAACTCATTGCGCTGAATGCGGAACACCCAGGCCGACAGGTTCGTGCCCGGCTCGAAACTTTTCCGCCCCATCAGGGCCTTGACCACCGTGTCGTGCACGAGATCGTCCGCCGCATCGCGATCGCGGGTAAGGGAAAGGGCATAGACGCGCAGCCGCGGCAGAATTGCACGAAGCTGCTCGTGGAAATCCTGGAGGTTCTGTCGGTCGCGGTCGGTCTCTTGGGCGGCGGACGTGGCCATCGGCTACTCCGTTGGTGGGATCACCCTGAATCAATGCTTGAGATGGCAAAAGGTTACAGGGGAGCCGCCGTTCGGCCATAAGGCCATGAAATAAAACGATTTTTATTCAGCGAATCCGGCTGGCCAGCCGCTTGCGGGCCCGGGAGACGCGCGCCTTCAGGGTGCCGACGGAGCAGTCACATAAAGCGGCCGCTTCCTCGTAGGAGAAGCCGCCAGCGCCGACGAGGATGAGTGCTTCGCGCAACTGCGGACTGAGTTCCCAAAGGGCGGCCGAGAGTTCCTTGAGTTCGACGGCCGCTTCCGGATTGTCCGCCGCAACCATGGGAGGCGCAGCACTTTCGTCGATCGAGGCGGGACGTCGTCGTTGCGCGCGCAGGTCCGAGTAGAAGCGGTTGCGCATGATCGTGAACAGCCAAGCCTTGAGGTTGGTGCCTTCCGTGTATTGCTCCTGCTTGTTCAGGGCCGTCAGGATCGTGTTCTGCACCAATTCATCGGCGGCTTCGCGCTCGCGGCACATGAAGCGCGCGAAAGCCCGCAAGTCCGGAAGCAACACCACGATATCGTCTCTGATCATCGACTCTGATTGCCCCGGCTACACGGTACGATTGCACGAGAAATCTATTTGGGGGATGAACTGGCTGCAGCAAAGGATTTTCATGCAGCGTTTTCGCCACGTTGCCATCGCCGGTGGCACGAAGCCTTTCGTGTGATCACAGGTAAGCCGACTTGAACTGGTCCGGCTGGAAGCAGGATGACGGAGATAGGCGACCTTTGGTCGCGACGTGGGCTGGAACCTTTTGCTGCCGACAGCGTTCTTCCGCGCCGCTTGTCGCGCTCGCCGATCCTGTGAGCTGCGTCGGAGGCATCGGCCGGAGCGAAATAGCCGTCGTGCCGATGGGCGATTTGATGGAAGCGAAGATTGCCGCGCTTTCCGGTATCCGTCAGCCTTCGCCGGTTCCCTTTGAAGTGACGATACGGCATGCTTGATCTTGGGGGATCTGATTTGGCACCTCGTCTTTTTGAGATCGTGGCTTCGCGTCGTAGTTGTCTGCTCGCTCGTAGCGCGTACTCTGGGACCGACGTTGAGAGAGCAAAGGGAGCGACACGTGGCAATCAAGCCCACGCTTGCCAGGAACATGTCGGAGGCGATCACGCGGGCCCTGCCTTTCCTCCGCCGTTATGCGCGGGCCGTGACGGGATCGCAGCAGCGCGGGGACGAGTGGGTGCGCCTTTGTGCCGAGGTCGCGGTACGCCAGCCCGATCTGATGGCCGGGATGGCGGATACGAAGCTGGGTGTCTTCGCGCTGTTTCATCGCCTGCAACAGCCCTTCGGCGGACTGGATAAGTCGTCCGAGGCATCGACCGTGAGCGGAAGGGTCAAGGAGTCGCTGACCGAGATGGCGCCGCTACAGCGCCGGGTGCTGCTTCTCACCGTACTGGAAGGGTTCACGGTGGCCGACGCGGCGTATATCCTTGATATTGACGTCGAGAC
Organism: Pseudomonadota bacterium; assembly: GCA_018240685.1. Classification (GTDB taxonomy): domain Bacteria; phylum Pseudomonadota; class Alphaproteobacteria; order Reyranellales; family Reyranellaceae; genus Reyranella. The sequence continues at coordinate 7,801 of JAFEFG010000077.1, forward strand.
CGCCGAGCGCAGTCTCGAGGAGGCGCGCCGGGAGCTGCAACGCGTTGCTTCCGTTCGCGTCCTGGTGATCGAAGATGAAGCCGTGATCGCGCTCGACGTGGCCGATATCGTCCGCAGTGCCGGGCATGAGGTGGTAGGTGTCGCGGCCACCGAGAAGGCCGCCGTCGAGCTCGCGCGCTCGCACTCTCCCCATCTGGTTCTCGCCGACATCCAGCTTCGCGGAGCTGACAGCGGCATTTCCGCCGTGAAGGAGATCTTGCGTACGATGACCGTGCCGGTGATCTTCATTACCGGCTATCCCGAACGCCTGCTCACAGGCACGCAGGTCGAGCCGGCCTTCGTCATTTCCAAGCCCTTCGATCCCGACCTTCTTCGTGCAGCGATCGCCCAGGCGCTGGACACCGTCTCGATCTGAGCGGTGGGTGGCGTGATGGCGGGCTGGTCGTTGCGGACGAAACTGGTCGCAGCCGTTGGCGTGGCCATCGCGCCGGTCATCGCGCTCGCCGCATGGAGTACCCGCGACGAGATCGTCGCCGTCCGCGCCGCTCGTGAAGAGACGATGTCCGCGTCGCTCGAACGGGCCGTCGCGCGCTATCGCGAGTTGATCGAGGGGTCGCGCCGTCTGGTCGCGGCCACCTGTTCCGCGGATATCGCGAGGAAGCCCATCGGTCCGGCGGCAACGAAGGCGGATGCGGATGCCTGCGGCGCGTATCTCTCGGACGTCGTGCGGCAGTTTCCGGGTCAATATGCGGGAATGATGGTCACCGACCAATCGGGAACGGCTCGTTGCTCGACGGCGCCGACGGATGTCGGCATGAACTTCGCCGACCGCGAGATCTTCCGGCTGGTGCGTGAGAATGACGGCGTTTCGATCGGTATCATTGTGGCCGGCAGGGCTGCATCCAGGGCCGTCATTCCAATTGCCGTGCCCATCGTCGTCGATGGCCGGTTCGGCGGCATGTGCTCGGTCAATGTTTCGTTTCAGTCCCTTGCCGACTCGGCGGCCGTCAGCCCCGCCGTTCCCGTGGTGCTGATCGACGGCTCGGGCGCGACGGTCGGCGGCGACGCTCAGATGAGCTTTTCGCTTCCGGTTGCAGCGCGACTCGCTGCCGCGATCGCAGATGGCCGCTCGCGCTTCAATGACTACGGCAGAGACGGCAGGCTGTGTCGGTTCTTTATCGCTCCGCTTGCCGGGCAAGCGCTCTTCGCCGTGGCCGTGATGCCGATGACGAGCGATTTGTCGGCGATCCTGCACGAATTCGGCCGCTTTGGCCTGATCGCGCTCGCCGGCGTCGCAGTGCTCATCGTCACCTGGTTTGGCGCGGACCGCTGGTGCGTTCGGCCGCTGCGCTACATCGGCGACTTCGCCGGCCGCGTCGCCCGGGGCGAAGATGTGCGCTTCGAGCCGCTCATGCCCTGGACGAAGGAACTTGTCATCGTCGGCGACGGCGTGAGGAGGATGGCGGAGGCGATCATCAGTCGCGAGGACGCACTCAAGGCAGGCCTCGAGCAGCGTGACCACATGCTGCGGGAGATCCATCACCGCGTGAAGAACAATCTTCAGATGATCTCCAGCCTGCTCAACCTGCAGGCCGCCGAAATCCGTTCGCCGCGCATCCGCCGGTTCTTCGGCGACGCTCAGAATCGCGTGCTGGCGCTTTCGATCCTGCACCGGCATCTCTATGAACGTTCGAGCTGGTCGCTTGTCGATTTCCAGCAATTCATCAGCGACCTCGTGCGGCAGATTTCGGTGCCGCGTCCGGGAATCGAACGTCCTTCCGTGCGTTACCACATCCGTGCGCCGATCATGGCGGTCGGGCCGGACACTGCCATACCGATCGGCCTCATCGTTACCGAAGTGGTCGGCTGCGCCCTCACTCACGACTTCAGCGCGGTGGCCTCTCCGGAGATTCGGATCGACGCGACGGAAAAGGGAGGCGGTCGAGTAGAATTCGTCATCGAGGACAACGGCTTCGATCCGGCCGGCCCGGCCCTCCACGGCAGCTTCAGCCAGACGCTGATCCGCGGGCTGGCGATGCAGCTCGGCGGCGAGGCCTGCATAACGGCACGCGAAGGAGGCGGTACCCGCGTCGTCGTGTCCTTCCCCATGCCCGGCGACGGCAAGCCCGATGTCTAGGAAAAGCACGCACGCGATCGGCATCGTCGTCGGCCTCGTGATCGCCATTCTGGCGACCGGTGTGATGCTTGCCGTCCACCATTCCAGGTCGGCGGCCGAGCAGCAGAGCGACGTCGTCAACGGCTATGAGACCATCGCGCTCGTGCGCAAGACGCTGATCGTCCTGCAGGAAGCCGAGATCGGGCAGCGCGCCTACCTCCTGACTGGCGACGCGGCAGATCTCGGCCCTTATGAGCAGGCAAGACCGCGGGTCGACGCCGCGCTGCAGCAGATCGAAGTGGCGATCGACGATGATCGAGATGCGCGGCAACAGGTCGCCGAGTTGCGCGCAGCTTCCAATGCGAAACTGGAAGAGCTCAACGCCGGCATCAAGTCCTACCAACGCCACGGCCGCGAAGCGGCCTTGCAGCTGGGGGCCGGGAGGGCGGCCACCGATCACATTCGTGAGACGGCGGAGGCATTCATCGAGGGACAGCAGCTCAAACTGTCGCGGCGGCTTGCGGCGCTGCGGTCGGAGCAAGCCCAGGCACATTTCACCGCCCTGCTGGTCCTGGGCGGTGCGCTTGCCTGCCTGGTCGCCGGTATCATCATCATTGCACGCGGGCGCGAGCAGCTCGATCGCATTCGGACCGAGCTTTCGTCGCGCTCGCGGCTGCTGCAGGCTGTGCTGGATACGCGATGGGACCCGATCGTCGTGATCGACGAGCAGGAGTGGCTCATTGCCTGGAACGCAGCCTTTGTTCGCCTGATCGGCTGGGATCCGGCCCGCGAACCGTGGCTCAAGAAAGACGATCTGCTGTCGGGGCGGTTTCCGGCGGCGCGCGCTCTGCTGGCGCCGGTGCACCTTGGCGTGGCGACGGATCAGGCGTCGACCGTGCGTGCTTCCTACGAGGGAAGGAACTACGAGGTTTCGTGCGGCGAGATGGTTGGGGGCGGTGCCGTCATCCGCTGTGTCGACGTCACCGACAGGTTGCGTGATGAGGCGGCGCTCCGGCAGGCGCAGAAGATGGAAGCCGTCGGCCAACTTACAGGCGGCATGGCGCACGACTTCAACAACATCCTGCAGATCGTTCAGGCCAATCTCGATCTCATCAAAAAGGAAATGTCCGGCAACCCGGCCGCGCAGTCCAGGTTGCGAAGCGCGTCCGCCGCTGCCGAACGCGGCGCCCGGCTCACGCAGCAGCTGCTGGCCTTTTCGCGCCGCCAGCCCCTGGCACCGCGGCCGACGAATGTCGGGCGCCTGGTCGGCGATCTCCCGGGGCTGCTGCGGCATGCGCTGGGCGAGCGCGTGACGCTGGAGGTCGTGGTCGCGCCGGAGGCGTGGAACGCGAGGATCGATCCCAGCCAGCTCGAGAACGCGATCCTGAACCTCGCCATCAACGCGCGCGACGCCATGCCTGACGGCGGTACACTCCGCATCGAGGTCTCCAATGCGACTCTGGATCGGCGTTATGCGGCGCTTCATCCGGAGGTCACGCCAGGCGCCTATGTTCTGATCGATGTCATCGATACCGGCACCGGAATGCCGGCCGAGGTCGCGGCACGCGCCTTCGATCCCTTTTTCACGACCAAGCTGGAAGGAAAGGGCACCGGGCTCGGCCTCAGTATGGTCTACGGGTTCGTGCGCCAGTCCAATGGCCACATCCGCATCGACAGCGCGATCGGGCAGGGCACGAGCGTGAAGCTCTACCTGCCGCAAACGCTTGATCCGGTGGTCGAGGCGGCAATCCAACCGGCTTCGCTGCCCTCCGGCTCGGCCCGGATCCTGGTCGTCGAGGACAACGGAGACGTTCGCCGTACCGTCGTCGAGATGCTCTCGGGCTGGGGCTACCGCGTAACGGCGGCGGAGAACCCCGACGCAGCCGCAAGCCTGCTCGCGCGTGACGCGTCATTCGATCTGCTCTTCACCGACGTGGTGATGCCCGGCGTGATGTCGGCGGTGGAGCTTGCTGGCCTTGCGCAGCGCCTCCAGCCTTCGATGGCGGTCCTCCTCACGTCCGGATATGCGCGCGATCTCGTTCTCAAGCAGGACGGACCGGGCTATCCGATGATCGCGAAGCCCTATCGTGGCGAGGAACTCGCGGCCAAGATCCGATCGGTTCTCGCGGCGCGGCCCACCAGCTCCGTGACCCGCGTCCCCCCGCTGGCGGCGCACGCACCGGCGGCCGAGGAGGTACGGGAGAAGAGCCGGCCGCGGCGCGTGTTGCTGGTCGAGGACGAGGTGGTCCTGCGGATGTCGACCACCGACATGCTCGAACGGCTCGACTGCCTCGTCACCGCCGTCGGCAGTGGAGAGGAGGCGCTGGACGTTCTGGCGCGCGGCGGCGCATTCGACCTGCTGCTGACGGATCTGGGCCTCCCGGGCATGAACGGGGAGGAGTTGGCGAGGAGAGTGAAGGAACGGTTCCCGTCGCTTCCGGTCATCATCGCCAGCGGCTATGCGGCGACGGGATCGCAGCAGGACGGCGTTCGCTTCATCGGGAAGCCGTACTCGTCGATCGATCTGCAGCAGGCTGTCGACCATCTCGATCGCGCCGCCTCATCGGCGTGAACCACCCTCATGGCAACCAGCGGGCTTCTGTCGGCGTTATCTTGGATGTGGGTGTGGTTGAGAGGGCGATATGTTCGGCATGCGCTTGTCCACCGAGCCGGATCGCCGCCGTCCAGACATGGCCGCTGAGAGGGTCCGGGAAGTCCGGACCGACTGGCGCGTGGAAGGCGGTGGGCCGCTCGACGACGAATTGATCGATCTCTACGGCGCGATCCTGATCGTGGTGCCGATGGCGTTCCTGCTGAAATTGCTCTGGCTGTAGGACTGCCTTGTCGCGTGCACGACGCGGAACTCGCTGGCGCCATTGATGATGGTGCCGTCGATCGCGTGTGAGAATCTTGTGACCGTCACAGGCGCTGCATTGCGCCGTCTGTCGCCTGTGTTCAGTGTCGTCGAACCGGCGTAGGGTCGGCGTCGAAGGAGTCATTCGATGCCCGTGACGCACAACGCAGCCCTCGGCCGCTACGAACTCGAGACAGAGCATGGCGTAGCCGTCGCCGTGTACCGCCAGCAGGGCGATCGGCTGATCTTCACGCACACCGAAGTTCCACCGCTGGATGAAGGACGAGGGATCGGCACGCAGCTCGTGCGCGAAGCCCTCGATGACACGCATCGCCGCGGCTTCAAGATCGTGCCGGCCTGCAGCTTCGTCGTCGACTTCGTTCGCCGCTATCCGGAATACGCCGACGCCTAGCAGCCGCCGGCGTCCAACCGCCCTAGGCACCTGTTTCGTCGAAGTGCGGTCTCAGCCGTTCGCGTGCAGCGCGGCCGGCATCGAGGTTCCAGCAATTGATGATCGCCGCACGAAAGCCCCCCGGCGGCATTGCGTGCCGCCCGGGAGGCCAGTGCTCGTGGAAAGTGATCTGCAGACTTGAGACGTCGGGCAGCCGCGTGATCTCCTGCTGCAGCGCCTGCGGCGGGTGGCTGTAGTGCCGGCCGTGCGGCAGGAACAGCACGACGCTGTAGCCGCAGCGGCGATCGGCATCGTCGAATTGCCAGTCGCCCTTTTCATAGAGACGAACGACCGCTTCGACCCAGCGGTCGCCGCCGTAGAGATCCGGCCACTGATCGGCGAAGCGCAGATGAACCTCGATGATGCGCCCGCCGATCGTCTCCAGATTGGCAAGGCCGGTGTAGCCGGCCAGATGCTCGCGGCACCAGAGGCCGGCCTCGTCCTCGACCGCTGCGTCGGGGGCGGCGCGGACTTCCCAGTAGTCGAACGTGCCTTGGCCGCCGGCGATGCCGCGGGCGTGCCGCCACCATCGCGGCCTGCCGTCGACCAGGGCGACGTCGCTGCTGACATGGTCGCCCGAGAGGAGGGTCGACCAGAAGTGTCCGGGCTGGTAGGCGGCAAGGTATTCGTCTTCGCCGGCGAGGGCGCGGCTTCCGACCCCCATGCCCTTGAGGTTGTAGATCGGCTTGGAAAAGACCGGATAGTCGGCAGGCGGGACGCCATGCGGCGCCGCCTCCAGGCCCTGGCTCCACGCAACTGCCAGCTTATCGTAGACCCAGCGATGGCGCGGGTTCCAGTTCCATGCATCGCTGTCTTCGGTCGGGATGAGAACATGCTCGGGGCAGGGCACGCGCTCGAAGTACTGCTTGCGCCAAGGGTCGATTTCGCAAATCGGCACGCGTCTTCCTTCGGTGGCTCCCGGAACGTTAACACAACTGTGTAGACGACGGGGCCCCGGCAAGGGGCTATCCTCCACGGCCATTGAGAGGGCGCGGAGGTGTCGTGTCGAACCCGATAACGCGTACCGTGGAGGCGCCGGATGCCTCCCGTGTGGCCCGCTTCGCCAGCGTCCGCCGGCTCACCGAGGAACTCGCGGAGCCGCTTTCGCCGGAAGACCAGACCGTGCAGTCGATGCCCGACGCCAGCCCGACGAAGTGGCATCTCGCGCATACGACATGGTTCTTCGAGACCTTCCTCCTGCGCCCGTCTCACGCGGGCTACGCGGTGTTCCATCCGCGGTACGACTATCTCTTCAATTCCTATTACGAGGCGGTCGGACCGCGCCATCCGCGGCCGCAGCGCGGCATGATCACCCGGCCCGGCGTCGAGGAGATCCTGGCCTATCGGCGTCATGTGACGGCGGCGATGCTCGACCTGATCGGACGCGGCGACGACCGGCTCGATGCGGTGATCGAGCTTGGCCTCCATCACGAGCAGCAGCACCAGGAGCTGCTGCTGATGGACATCAAGCACCTGCTGTCGCTCAATCCGCTCAAGCCGGCCTACCGGCCGTCTTCGGCGCGCGCGGCGAGTGCGGACGCAGTGCCGCTGCAGTGGATCGACTTCGAGGGTGGCCTGGTCGAGATCGGTCACGACGGCGAAGGCTTCGCCTTCGACAACGAGGGCCCGCGCCATCGCACATGGGTCGATCCCTTCGCTCTGGCGACACGGCTCGTCACCTGCGGCGAGTACGCGGCCTTTATCGAAGACGGCGGCTATCGGCGGCCTGAGTTCTGGCTCTCAGCGGGCTGGGAGTGCGTCAATCAACGGCGCTGGGAGGCGCCGCTCTACTGGGAGCGCGACGGCGGGACATGGCACGTCTTCACGCTCGCAGGCCTGCAGCCGATGCAGGCGGAGGAGCCGGTCTGCCATGTCAGCGCCTACGAGGCGGCGGCCTATGCGAAGTGGGCAGGCAGGCGCCTGCCGCGCGAGGCCGAATGGGAACTCGCTGCCGCCGACGCCGGGCTCGACGGCAACCTGCTGAGCGATGGCTGTCCGCTGCATCCCGTCGCGGCGCGGACGGCCGGTCTCGGCCAGATGTTCGGCGACGTCTGGGAATGGACTGCGAGTCCCTATGTCGCCTATCCCGGCTATCGCGAGCCGCCGGGCGCGATCGGCGAGTACAACGGCAAGTTCATGTCCAGCCAGATGGTGCTGAGGGGCGGTTGCGCCGTGACGCCGCACGACCACATCCGGGCGACGTACCGCAATTTCTTTCCCCCCGATGCACGCTGGATGTTCGGCGGCATCCGGCTGGTGGAGGATCTCCGATGAATGGCATCGTCCTCGAGCGCGAACGCGCCCAGGCCGCCGATCGCGAGGAGTTCCGCCGCGCCGTCCTCGACGGCCTGTCGCGCCGGCCGCGCGCCATTCCGGCCAAGTTCCTCTACGACGCACGCGGATCGGCCCTGTTCGACGAGATCTGCGATCTGCCGGAATACTATCTGACTCGCACCGAGACCGGGATCCTGCGCGCCCGGGCGGACGACATCGCCGCGCTGTCCGGGCCGGCGTGCGGGCTAGTCGAGTTCGGCGCCGGGTCGAGCGTCAAGTCGCGTCTGCTGCTCGACGCCATGGATCTGGCCTTCTATGCGCCGATCGACATCTCGCGCGAGCATCTCGACGCGTCCGTCGCGCGCCTGCGTCATGACTATCGCGCGCTGCCCATCGTCGGCATCTGTGCCGACTACATGGCCCTCAATGCGCTGCCGGATCTGCCGCCGGCCTCGCGCCGTATCGGATTCTTTCCGGGCTCGAGCATCGGCAACCTCAAGCCGGAAGAGGCCGTGGCCTTCTTCCGCAAGGCGCACGCCCTCTTGGGGCGCGACGGCGCACTGGTGCTGGGCGTGGACCTCAAGAAGGATTCGGCGCGTCTCCATGCGGCCTACAACGACTCCGCCGGTGTGACGGCGGCGTTCACCCTCAACCTCCTGCGGCGCATGAATCGCGAGCTGCAGGCCACGTTCGACCTGAAGGCATTCGCGCACGAGGCCTTCTACAATCCCGACGAAGGCCGGATCGAGATCTACTTCCGTAGCCTGTGTGACCAACTTGTGGTCGTGGCCGGCAAGACCTTCTCGTTCCTGGAAGGCGAGCGCGTGCACACCGAGTATTCATACAAGTATGAGGAGACAGGCCTGGCCGACCTCGCGGGGCGGGGCGGGTTCCGGGTCGCACATCTCTGGAGCGACCCGGAGCGCCTGTTCGCGGTCGCCTACCTCACAGGCAGGTGACGGCGTATCGGCGGACGACGAAATCCCCGAAGGAAGGCTGCCCGCCCCCGAAGACCTTCGAGGGCGGGCGGGTAACGACCGGGAGGGGAGGGTGGCATCGCTGAGCGGGGGGCAAGGACGATGCCAGAAACCCGGTCGCCTCCGGTAAACGTCGCTCCTCTGCCCAGGTTGCCAGCGGTCCGTGTGACGTTGTCGAAAGGCACCGGCGTCGGTTTCTTGCGGCTGGGCCTCGCGGGTCACCGGCCGTCTCCGCCGGAAAGCACGCGGGACTTCAACAGGATGGTTGGCCGCAGCCGCCCTCCAGCAGCGCCTGCAAGAGGGCGTTGCGGATCTCCTGGGCGTGCGCGATCTGCCGCAGCTCGCGGTGCAGGGCATCGTCGCGGACCCGGGGCAGCATCCCGCGCAGCTTGCGCAAGACCGAACCCTGGTCGTGATCGAGGAGCACGAGGCGTTCGCGCAGGCCAGCGATCGCCGGCGCCTGTTCCTCAACAGCGCCGCCTCCGGCCGGGGTCGGGGCGCCGAGCCTGTCGAGCTGCCTCGACAGCGTCGCGCACCGGTGCATCGCGTCGCGGTCCAGGTCGTGCAGCGGTCCGGCGAAAGGCGTTCCCGCGGCTGCCTTGGCGCAGCCCTGAGCGACAGCGGCGCCGGCGCGCTCGGCTTCCAGCAGCTCGGTGAGGAAAGCCACGATCTCGTCACGGCTCGCGAAGCCCATGTAGGCGTCGTCCGCCTCATGGGCCAGGCAGGCCGGCGAGCTCGGCTGGCTTTCCGGCACCCTGGTCATGAGGGATGCCACCAGCGGCCGGCCAGCACCACGCCGGCGGACAGCAGCCGCTTGTCGCCCATCATGCGCTCGCCGATCGAATCGGCGTAGTCGAACGTGCCAGCCTTGAGCTCGATGACCGTCGCCTCGCCGACGCTGCCGGGCTTGAGGGTGCCGAGTTCGGGGCGTCCGATCGCCGCGGCGGCGTTGACGGTGGCGAGCTTGATCACCGTCGGCAGGTCGACGCCGAGACACAGGAACTTCGACATGGTCGTCAGCAGGTCGAAGGCCGGTCCCTCGATCGAGATTGCATGCACGTCGGACGAGATCACGTCGGGCAGGAAGCCCGCCGCCAGCATGCCCCGCGTCGTGCCGAAGCCGAACGAGCCGCCGCCATGGCCGATGTCGAAGATCACGCCGCGCGCGCGGGCGGCGAGGATCTCGTCGCGCACCCTGCCGTCGGGACGGATCGGCGCATTGGGGAAGGGCCGGAAGCAATGGGTGAGGATGTCGCCCTTGCGCAGCCGGCTCACGACCTCGTGGCGCGACGGCGGCGGAGCGTCGAGATGCGCCATGAGGGGCAGGCCCGTCTCCTCGGCGACGTCGAGGGCGATGTCGAGCGGCATGATGCCGGAATCGCCGCTGGCCGACTTGCCGACGCGCACCTTGATGCCCAGCACCAGGTCCTTGTGCTCGAGCGCCACCCGCGCGGCCTCGCGCGCGTCGAGCAGGCGCATGTCGCCGCTCTCGCCCACCATCACGGCCTTGGAGAAGGCGAAGATGCCGGCGAAGGAGACGTTGAGGTAGGGCAGGATGCGCACGGGCGACGGCTCGATCACGTGCCTGCGGAAGCCGTGGAAATTGCCCGGTCCGGCGCTGCCGGCATCGATGAAGGTCGTCACGCCGCCGGTGCGTGCCAGCAGTTCGGCCTCGACGCCGAGCGAGGTGCCGCCCCAGTAGACATGGGTGTGCAGGTCGATCAGGCCGGGCGAGACGATCCTGCCCGAGACGTCGCGCACGTCCTTGCCGGCGAGCCCGTCGCCGATCGCGGCCACCTTGCCGCCAGCGAAGGCGATGTCCGTCACCTTGTCGAGTCCCTGCGACGGATCGATGACGCGCCCGCCCTTCAATACCAAGTCGTTCATCGGTTCTTTCCTGTCCTCAACTCTTGCTCGATCTCACCCGCCGACCTGGTCGACATTGCGCACGGCGCCGGTCGAGGCGCTGGTCGCCAATGCCGCATAGGCGCGCAGCGCCACAGAGACCTTGCGGTCACGCTTGGGCTTCCAGGCCTCGCGGCCCCTGGCCTTCATGGCCGCGCGGCGTTTTTCGATCTCCGCGTCCGGCAGCGCAAGCCTGATGCTCCGCCCCGGGATGTCGATCTCGATCGGGTCGCCGTCCTCGATCAGGCCGATCGCGCCGCCGGCCGCCGCTTCGGGCGAGACGTGGCCGATGGAGAGGCCGGAGGTCGCGCCCGAGAAGCGGCCGTCGGTGATCAGCGCGCACTTGGTCGCCAGCCCGACCGCCTTCAGCGTCCCGGTGGCAGCCAGCATCTCCTGCATCCCGGGGCCGCCCTTCGGGCCTTCGTAGCGGATGACGGCGACGTTGCCTTCCTTGACCTTGCCTTCGCGGATGCCGCGGGTGGCGTCGTTTTCACTGTCGAACACGACTGCCGTTCCGTTGAACTTCAGGAGTGCAGGGTCGACGCCCGCCGTCTTCACGATGCAGCCGTCCGGGGCAAGATTGCCGTAGAGCACGGCGAGCCCGCCATCCTGGCTGTAGGCATGCTCGACGTCGCGGATGCAGCCGTTGGCGCGGTCGAGATCCAGCTCCGGATAGCGTCTGTTCTGGGAGAAGGCGTCCTTGGTCCGCACGCCGCCCGGCGCGGCGCGATAGAAGGTCTTCACGCCCTCGTCGGCGCCATTGCCGACATCCCACCGCGTCAGCGCCTCGCCCATGGTCGGGGCGTGTACGGTCGTCACGTCGCGATGGATCATGCCCTTGCGGTCGAGAATGCCCAGCAATGCCATGACGCCGCCGGCGCGATGCACGTCCTCGATGTGCCACAGCGGCGAGGAGGGCGAGAGCTTGGAGAGGTGCGGCGTGCTGCGTGAAAGCCGGTCGATGTCCTTCATGGTGAAGGGCACCTCGCCCTCGAAGGCCGCAGCCAGCAGATGCAGTACCGTATTGGTCGAGCCGCCCATGGCGATGTCGAGGCGCATGGCGTTCTCGAACGCCTTGAAGGAGGCGACGGAGCGCGGCAGCACCGATTCGTCCTTGTCGACATAGTAGCGCTTGGCCATGTCGACGATGCGCCGGCCGGCCTCCAGGAAGAGCTCGCGGCGATCGGCGTGGGTGGCCACGACGGTGCCGTTGCCGGGCAGCGACAGGCCGAGCGCCTCGGTGAGGCAGTTCATCGAGTTGGCCGTGAACATGCCGGCGCAGGAGCCGCAGGTCGGGCAGGCGGAGCGCTCGAAGTTGGCGACGTCCTCGTCGCTCGAATCGGGCTTGTATCCCACCACCATGGCGTCGACGACGTCGATCAGGATGTCCTGCCCCTTCCACTTGACCTTGCCGGCTTCCATGGGGCCGCCGGACACGAACACGGCCGGCAGGTTGAGGCGCATCGCCGCCATCAGCATGCCGGGCGTGATCTTGTCGCAATTGGAGATGCAGACCATGGCGTCGGCGCGATGCGCATTCACCATGTATTCGATGGAATCGGCGATCAGGTCGCGCGACGGCAGCGAATAGAGCATGCCGTCGTGGCCCATGGCGATGCCGTCGTCGACGGCGATGGTGTTGAATTCCTTGGCGACGCCGCCGGCCCGCTCGATCTCACGCGCCACCATCTGCCCCAGATCCTTGAGATGCACATGGCCGGGCACGAACTCGACGAAGGAATTGACCACGGCGATGATCGGCTTGCCGAAATCCGCATCGGTCATGCCGGTGGCGCGCCAGAGGGCGCGGGCGGCCAGGGCGCGTTTGCCCTCGGTGGTCTTGGACGAGCGGTAAACTCCCATGATCAATTCCTTGTGATGCTCGCTGCGTGACGTCGGAGACCGGTCTCCCGTCCATTAAATAAATGGCCGGAAAACGGAGCGCCGGGACCTGCTTGCAGGTGGTGCTGCCGCACTATAGCCGGGCCGGCCGGGAAACGACGATTCCGGTCGTCAATCAGGTTCGCATGGCGCGACCAAGGGCGCCGGCGCGCGGAAGCGAGACCGCGTCGAGCCCGAGCCAATCCGCCATCAGGCGCAGTTCGTCGTGCAGGGGGCGCGCCACCTGCCGGACGTCCGCGTGCGGCTCGAGATGGGCGGCATGCACCAGCAGCCGCCCGTGGGCACGGTCGGCCTTGAGATCGACGCGCGCCACCAGCCGGTCGCCCAGCAGGAAGGGCAGGACGTAGTAGCCATGCTTGCGCTTGGCCGCCGGCGTGTAGATCTCGATGCGGTAGAAGAAATCGAAGATGCGGTGCGTGCGGCCGCGCTCCCAGATTAGGGGATCGAAGGGCGCAAGCAGGGCGCGGGCTTCGACCTTGCGCGGCCGGTGTGCCGCAGGATCGAGATAGGCCGGCTTGCTCCAGCCTTCGACGGCCACGGGCAGGAGTTCGCCTGCCTCGACGAGCTCCGCGAGCCGGGCCCTGGTGTCCGCGACGCCGAGCCGGAAGTAGTCGCGCAGGTCCGTCTCGGTCGCCACCCCCAGGGCGCGCGCGGAGCGGCGCAGCAATTCGCGCTGCGCCTCCTCGGCCGACGGCGTGGGGCGGGAGAGGACGGCGGCGGGCAGGACCCGTTCGGTGAGGTCGTAGACCCGCTCGAACGTGCCGCGCCGGGTCGAGGTGGTCACGTCGCCCGCGAAGAACAGCCATTCGAGCGCGAGCTTGCCGTCGTTCCAGCCCCACCACGGCCCGCGACGCTCGCCGCCGTTGGAAAGCTCCGAAGCGGCCAGCGGTCCGCGATCGGCAAGCTCGCGGCGCACCTCGTCGATGAAGGCCGCCTTTTCGCGCCTGAACGAGTGCAGCTTGCCCTTGCCGTCGCCGGCATTGGCGGCAGCGCGGGCCATGCGCCAGCGCCACAGCGGCTGGCTGTCGAGCGGCAGTAGCGAGGCCTCGTGAGCCCAGAACTCGAACAGCCTCCGCTCGCTCCTGCGCCCCCAGGCGACGCGGTCGAGCAGGGCGCTGTCGTAGTTTCCGAGGCGCGAGAACAAAGGCAGGTAATGCGCCCGCGCCAGCACGTTGACGGAGTCGATCTGCAGCAGGCCGAGGCGGTCGACGCTGCGCCTCACCGTGCCGGCGTCGATCGTGCCCTGGCGGCGGGGCGTCGCGAAGCCCTGCGCGGCCAGCGCGATTCGGCGGGCGTTGGCGGCGGAAAGTGTTTCGGGTCTCATGCGCGGGACTGTCGGCCTGTCGTTCCGCCGGATGAGGTACCACGAGACGGGGCGCGGGAAGGGCGTCGCATGAGTGGATCCTGCAGCCGGGTCAGCGTGACGCGCCGCCAAGCCCCTGCAGGTCGGGGGTGCGCGCGACAACGAGATCGGGCGGCAACAGGTTGAGCCGGTCGAGCGTCTGGTCGAGCAGCACCAGCTCCTCACGCAGGGCCGCGTGCCGGGTGTCGGGCAGGACACGCAGAAGGTTCTCGATCATGGCGCGCAGGCGTCGGGCAACCTGGAAATTGGCGGCGCCGTAGAGGCGGATCTCACGGCAGGCGAGCTGGACGAAGTCGTTCCAGTTGGGCGTCCGGAAGATGGCGCGCGGCCGGCCCTGGGAATCCCGCAGGACATCGTCGTGCAGGTGCCGCCGCCCGACGGCGCGCAGCAGGCGGTGAAGCTGGTCGATTGCGAGTACGGCGGTGGTGGGATCGTTGATCGCCTGGGAGAGCGCCTTGACCGCGATATCGACGATGACACGAAAGGCGAAGGTCGCGTCCTGCTCGATCGTGCGTTCGGCCCCGACGGCGACGGCCGCTCTCAGCGCGCTGTCCTCGATCGACGTCGCCTTCCCGTAGAGAAGGAAGAGGGGTTCGTCGACCGTGATGAAGTCGCCGACCTGATGCACGAACTCGACGACACCGTCGGTTCGGTCGGCTTCGCGGCGCAGCGTGTCGAGATCGACTGCCAGGACGATGCCCGACTTGCCCCGATGAACGATGATGCGGTCGGGCTTTCCCATCGCCGGACGGGGCGGCGAGGGAGCGTGGGTGCCCTTGATCTTCCCGGGGTAGACTCCCTCGATCACCGTCAGTCCCTGCTCGCCGATGCGCCAGACGATGCTGACCGGGCGCAGGAGGCGCGCCGCATAATCGATCAGGTAGAGGAAGGCGGCCAGCGACAGGCCGCCCAGCACGAAGGAGATCGTCAGGAGCAGATAGGGGACGTGATCCTGCGTTCGCGCCATTGCGCCGAGATTGAAGGCCAATGTCAGGACGAACAGGGCGACGATCAGGCGGATGGTGTTGTCGCGCAGCAGGGTCGTCGCGATGATGCGCGGCGTGAGCTGGGCGCTCGCCACCTGGATGGCGACCAGCAGCGAGCTGAAAGTGAAGACGATGAAGGACAGCGTCGCGGTCGTGACCCCGTGAAGGCCGGTCTGGGCTGTGGGGACGTCCAGTACCCAGTCCCAGGACCAGCCCAGCCGGTCGTCGAGCCAGCTCAGGAACCTGATGCCAACCACGGAGGCCAGGTAGGCCCCGAGCGGGACCATCCACAGAGACGACCGCGCGTAGCTGCGCAAAGCGTAGACGCTGTTCCAGCTCATTCTGAGGCGCCGCATCGATCCCCCTGAAGTGAGCCGGATTGCTACTACAGATCGATCCTGTCGACACCCCAGTCGATATTGGGGATGTTCGGCATCTCACGGCCGTCATCCTTGCCCATCTCGGCCTTGATCAGCGCCTCGAGCTTGCCGTTCATGGTCAGCAGCAACTCGGCGTTTCGGGTGCGGTCGATCGCGAGATTGCTGGTCTCACCCGGATCGGCCTGCAGGTCGTAGAGCTCGACGTCGTTCCATTTGAAGAGCTCGTCGAGGGTGGCCGGACTGTTGCGGTCGATCGGCGCGCAATAGCGGCTGAAGCGGTAACGCCCGTCGAACGCGCTGCGCACCGTACCGCGCTTCTTGAGGTTGGGCTTGAAGCCTTGTTTCTTCGCCTCTTCGCGCGGGTCCTTGCCGGCGGCAAAGGCGCGGGCGGCGAAATCGAATACCTCGCTGTCGTTGGAGGCGAGGCCGCTGTAGGTGAAGAGCGTCGCCGGCCGCGCCGCGTCGAGCGGCCGGCTGCTGGGGCCGGCAAGAAGCGAAGAGAGGTCCTTGCCGGGAAGGGCTCGTCCGGCGATCTCGGCGGCCTGATCGGGCTTCACGCCCGCGAGGCTGAGCAGGGTGGGCGCAAAATCGATATGGCTGGTGAGGGAACGGCACTGCTGGCCACCCTGGACGTCGGGATGGATGAGATGGAACGGCAGATGGGTCGTTTCCGCATAGGTAAACGGCCCCTTGCCGCGCAGGCCGTGGCTGCCGGCCATCTCGCCATGATCGGACGTGAAGACGACGATCGTGTCCTTGGCGAGATCGAGGGCGGAGAGTTCCGCCAGCAGCGCCTCGATCTGCTGGTCCACGTTGCGGATGCAGTTGACGTAGTAGTCGTTGAGCCGCTTCCAGCGCACGTCCTCGAGCGGGATATGGCCGAGGATGTAGTCCCAGATGCGGTCGAATTCGCCGTGAGCGGGCGGGCGCCCAGGGGCGTCGAAGGGCTGGCGCAGGCTGGACGGAATCGGCACGTCCCAGCTCGCCTTGTAGAGCGCGTGCTCGGGCGCACGGGC
>JAFEFG010000078.1 GCA_018240685.1 Pseudomonadota bacterium
GCAGAGGTCTCCCGGCGCGATCCGGAAGCGGCGGCCTACCTGCATTGGGGGGCGACCAGCCAGGACGTGATCGATACGGCGATGGTGCTGCAGCTCGGCGAGGCAATCCCGCCGTTGCTGGCGGCGATCGCGGACATCGTCGGAGCCTTTGCCGCACAGGCGGAAAAGCATCGTGTCACGCCGATGCTGGGCCGGACACTGCTTCAGCCGGCGACGCCGCTTGCCCTCGGCCAGAAGATTGCCGGCTGGGCGTCCGACCTCGACCGGGCGCGCCGGCGCCTCGCCGAAAGTTTTGCCGAGACGCAGGTCCTGCAGTTCGGTGGCGCTTCGGGCTCGCTTTCGGCCCTGGGCGACAAGGCCGAGCCGGTGATGTCGGCGCTGGCCAGGGAGCTGGATCTTGCCCTGCCGCCCGCGCCCTGGTTCACCCAGCGCGTGCGGCTGGCGGCGCTGGCGCAGGACTGCGCGCTCGTCTGCGGCGCCCTGGGCAAGGCCGCGCGCGATATCTCGCTCATGATGCAGATCGAGGTCGGCGAGGCGTCGGAACCGTCCGGCCCCGGCCGCGGCGCCTCCTCGACCATGCCGCACAAGCGCAATCCCGTCGGGGCGGCGCTCACCCTCGCGGCCGCCAACCGCGCGCCGCATCTCGCCGCCACGATCGTCTCCGGCATGGTGCAGGAGCACGAGCGGGCATTGGGCGGCTGGCAATCGGAATGGCCGACCCTGGCGGCCCTGGTCGAGACGATGGGCTCGGCGGTCGAAGCGATGGCGGAGGTCGCTCCCGGCCTCGTCATCGACACTGACGCGATCCAGGCCAACATGGATGCGGCCGAGGCGGCCGTGTTCGCCGAGCGCGCGACCTTCCTGCTCGCGGAGAAGATGGGCAAGCAAAAGGCCCATGCGATGGTCGAGAAGGCCCTGGCCGAGGGCGGCTCCTTCGTCGAGGCGCTGGGCCGGCTCGAGGTCGCGCTCGGCGACGACAAGGCGCTGCTGGGCTATTCGCCCATCTTCGTCGACCGGCTGCTGGAGGCGCTGCGTCGGCGGTAAGGGGGCGGGATGGCGGCGCCCGGCCTGGTCAGACGTACGCCACCTTCACGATCTCGATCTCCTCGACACCGCCCGGTGTGCGCATCTTGACCGCGTCGCCCTCGTAGGCGCGCAGCAGTGCCTTGGCGATGGGCGAGATCCAGCTCACATGACCTCTGGCCGGATCGACCTCGTCGATGCCCACGATCTTCACCGTCCGCTCCTCGCCCTTGGCGTTCGCCCATGTCACGGTGGCGCCGAAGAAGACCTGGTTGGTCTTGGGACGCTTGGCCGGATCGACGACCTCGGACCGCTCCAGCCGCTTGCTGAGGAAGCGGATGCGCCGGTCGATCTCGCGCAGGCGCTTCTTGCCGTAGAGATAGTCGCCGTTCTCCGAGCGGTCGCCGTTGGCGGCCGCCCACGACACGACCTGCACGACCTCGGGCCGCTCCTTGCGCATGAGCGTCATCAGCTCCTCGCGCAGGCGCTCGAAGCCCTGGGGAGTCATGTAGTTCTTGGCGCCCGCCGGCAGACCGCCCGTATCCTCGGGCAGGTCGTCGTCGGGATCGGAGTCGGTTTCCTTGGTGAAGGCCTTGCTCATTTCAATCCGTAATTTATCAAGGCGGAGCCGATGAATGCCAGCACCCGTCCCCGCCTCCAACGCGCCTCCGGCGAGAGCCGTGTCGTCTTCGCGCTGCGGGACGGGCAGACCCGCCTTGCCGACCTCTATCAGCGCGATCCCTGCCGGATCCTGTTCCCCGATCCCGAGCCCGGCGACCCGCCGGAAGCGATCCTGGTCACGACCTCCGGCGGCGTCACCGACGGCGACAGGCTTAAAATGGCCGTTGAGGTGGGCCCGGAAGCGCACGGCGTGGCGGCGACCCAGGCCGCCGAGAAGATCTACCGCGCCGCCCATGTGAGCGGCCATTGCGACATCGATGTGGCGGTGGCGGTCGGCGCGGGCGGAAGCCTCGACTGGCTGCCGCAGGAGACGATCGTCTTCGAGGGCGCGCGGCTGAAACGCCGCAGTGTGGCCGATGTTGCGCCGGGCGGATCGTTCCTCGGCTGCGAAATGGTAGTGCTGGGGCGCGCGGCGTCGGGCGAGCGTTTCACCGGCGGGCTGGTGCTCGATGCCTGGTCGGTGCGCCGCGGCGGCCACCTGGCGTGGACCGACGCATTGCGCGTCGAGGGCGCGACGCCGGCCGGCGCAGGATTCCGCGATGCCAACGCGCTGGCGACGGTGATCGGGGTGTGGGACGCGCCGGAACCGCATTTCGAGAGGGCGCGCGCCCTGCTCGAGGGGGCAGAGGCCGTACGGGCCGGCGTCACGCTCGTGAACGGCGTGATGGTGGCGCGGCTGCTGGGCGAGGCGACGGCCGTTCGTACGGCAGTCATACGCTTTCTGACGGCCTTTCGCGGGCGTCGTCTGCCGCGCGTTTGGCATATTTGATGCAGCCTGTGGCGCGTTATAGTCGGGCCGCAAGGCCAAAGGGTGAGCAGGGGGAACGCAGGCCATGAATCTCACGCCTCGGGAAAAGGACAAGTTGCTGGTCGCCATGGCGGCCGTGGTGGCGCGCCGGCGCCTGGAACGTGGCGTGAAGCTCAATCATCCCGAAGCGGTGGCGCTGATCACCGATTTCGTGGTCGAGGGCGCGCGCGACGGACGCTCCGTCGCCGAGCTGATGCGCGACGGCGGCAGCGTGATCCGCCGCGAGCAGGTGATGGAGGGCGTGGCCGACATGATCCACGAGATCCAGGTCGAGGCGACCTTCCCCGACGGCACCAAGCTCGTCACCGTCCACAACCCGATCCGCTGAGGAGTGCCTCCGATGAAGCCAGGCGAGATCCTCGCAGCCAAGGGCGAGCTCGAGCTCAATACGGGCAAGGGCCGTCATCCGATCACGCTCGAAGTCGCCAATACTGGCGATCGACCGATCCAGGTCGGCAGCCACTATCATTTCTTCGAGACCAACGAAGCGCTGAAGTTCGATCGCAAGCGCGCCAAGGGCATGCGGCTCGACATCGCCGCCGGTACGGCCGTGCGTTTCGAGCCAGGCCAATCTCGCACCGTCCGGCTGACGCCCTATATGGGCGCGCGGGAGAGCTACGGCTTCCAGGGCAAGGTCTCCGGCAAGCTCGGGCCCGTCGCCAAGGTCGGCGCCTCGAACGAGGGCCCGACGAAAATCTCGCGTGCGGCCTATGCCGGCATGTTCGGCCCGACTGTCGGCGACAAGGTGCGGCTCGCCGATACCGATCTCTTCATCGAAGTCGAGAAGGACCACACGATCTACGGCGAGGAAGTGAAGTTCGGCGGCGGCAAGGTGATTCGCGACGGCATGGGCCAGAGCCAGCGCACGCGCGCGCAGGGCGCGGTCGATACCGTCATCACCAACGCCCTGATCCTCGATCACTGGGGGATCGTGAAGGCCGATATCGGCCTCAAGGACGGCAAGATCGCCGCCATCGGCAAGGCCGGCAATCCGGACGTCCAGCCCGGCGTCAACATCGTCATCGGCCCAGGCACCGAGGCGATCGCGGGCGAAGGCAAGATCGTCACGGCGGGCGGCATCGACTGCCACATCCACTTCATCTGCCCGCAGCAGGTCGACGATGCGCTATTCAGCGGCGTGACGACCATGCTGGGCGGCGGCACCGGCCCCGCGCACGGCACGCTCGCCACCACCGTGACGCCGGGTCCGTGGCATCTCGGGCGCATGCTGCAGGCGGCCGAAGGGCTGCCGATGAATCTCGGCTTCTTCGGCAAGGGCAACACCTCCAAGCCGGCCGGCATCAAGGAGCAGGTCGAAGGCGGCGCCTGCGGGCTCAAGCTGCATGAGGACTGGGGCACGACGCCGGCCGCGATCGACAATTGCCTGTCGGTCGCCGACCGAATGGACGTGCAGGTGGCGATCCACACCGACACGCTGAACGAGTCGGGCTTCGTTGAGAATACGCGCGCTGCCTTCAAGGGCCGCGCCATCGCCACCTTCCATACCGAGGGCGCCGGCGGCGGCCATGCGCCCGACATCATCCGGCTGGCGGGCGAGAAGAACGTGATGCCGTCGTCGACCAACCCGACGCGGCCCTACACGGTGAACACCGTCGACGAGCATCTCGACATGCTGATGGTCTGCCATCACCTCGATGCGCGCATCCCCGAGGACGTGGCCTTCGCCGAGAGTCGCATCCGCAAGGAGACGATCGCGGCCGAGGACATCCTGCACGACATGGGCGCCTTCTCCATGATGTCGTCGGACAGCCAGGCGATGGGCCGGGTCGGCGAGGTGGTGATCCGCACCTGGCAGACCGCCGACAAGATGAAGAAGCAGCGCGGCCGCCTGAAGGAGGAGACCGGCAACAACGACAATGTCCGCGTCAAGCGCTACGTCGCCAAGTACACGATCAATCCGGCGATCACCCACGGCATCTCCAGGCATGTGGGGTCGGTCGAGGTCGGCAAGCGGGCCGATCTCGTGATCTGGGCGCCGGCCTTCTTCGGTGCCAAGCCCGACATGGTGCTGATCGGCGGCTCCATCGCGGCCGCGCCGATGGGCGATCCCAATGCCTCGATCCCGACCCCGCAGCCGATCCACTATCGGCCGATGTTCGCGGCCTACGGCAGGAGCCTTGTGGCGAGTCCGGTCCTGTTCACGTCCCAGGCGGCGATCGCCAAGGGCATTGCCAGGAAGTGGGGCCTGTCGCGGCCGCTGGCAGCCGTGAAGGGCACGCGCAAGATCGGCAAGAAAGACATGGTGCACAATGCGCTCTGTCCCAGGATCGAGGTCGATCCCGAGACCTACGAGGTCCGCGCCAACGGCGAGCTGCTTACCTGCGAGCCCGCCAAGGTGCTGCCCATGGCGCAGCGGTATTTCCTGTTCTGAGGCAGAGGTGAAGACAACAGCAGTGTTCCTTCCCCGCGTCGAGGGGAAGGTACCCGAAGCGCGGAAGAGGGCTGACCACAGCGGTCCTGCCTCCAGTCCTTGTCCGGCGCGGCGCGCCGCCTTCCCCCGAGACAGAGGAGGGCAGACCCCATGAAGCGCGCTACCGAAGTCGTCCGTGCCGGCCGCTGGCCGGCGGCGGAGAAGGTCGACACCGTCACGCTGCTGTTCGACGATCGCTATCGCCGTCGCCTGCGCATGCTGGGCGACGGTGGGGCCGATTTCCTGCTCGACCTGATCGAGCCGATCGTCCTTCACACCGGCGACGGGCTGAAGCTGGAGGAAGGCGGCTACGTCGAGGTGAGGGCCGCCGAAGAGGACCTCGTCGAGGTTCGCAGCCGCGATGCCGCCTCCTTTGCGCGCCTCGCCTGGCATCTCGGCAACCGCCACCTGCCGGCGGAGATCACGGCGGATCGGATCCTCATTCGCGACGACCATGTCATCATCGACATGCTGAAGGGCCTGGGCGCGGAAGTGCGCAAAGTGCGGGCTCCGTTCGATCCCGAAGGCGGCGCCTACGGCCAGCACAATCACGATCCCGGCCATCGTCACGGGGCCCTGCACGCGGAGCGGCACAGTTGACCCTGGCGGACGCCCTCTATCGGCTCCTGGCCTGGCTGTCGCCAGCCTATCCGATCGGCGCCTTCAGCTACAGCCATGGCGTGGAAACGGCCGTCGAAGAGGGGCTCGTCACCGATCGGGCCTCGCTGGTTGCCTGGCTGGGAACCGTGCTCCAGGACGGAACGGGCCGTGTCGACGGGGCCCTGTTCGCGGTTGCCTGGCAGGCAGCCGATGGCGGGGACTGGAAGGGCTTCGACGCTGTCGCCGGGCGCGCCGCCGCCTGGAGGGGCACCTCGGAAATGGCCCTCGAATCCCGCCAGCAGGGTGCATCTTTCCTGTCGATCACGCGGAAGGCGTGGCCGCATCCCGACCTCGACGCCGCTCACGAGCGTCTGGAAGGAGAAATTACCTTGCCCGTCGCGGTTGCGCTGGCGGCGGCGGTTCATGGCATTGCCCTGGACCTGGCGCTCGGCGGCTACCTTCACGCCTTCGCCGCCAACCTCATCTCCGCCGCCGTGCGCGCCGTGCCGCTGGGGCAGAGCGACGGGCAACTGGCGCTGGCGGCGCTGGAAGGCGCGGTGCGTCGGACCCTGGAGGACGCGCTCGCGGTGACGGATCTCGACGAGGTCGGGACGGCGACGCCGCTCCTCGACTGGTGCTCGCTGCGCCACGAAACGCAGTACACGCGCCTGTTCCGCTCATGACCGTGCTCCTCGCGATCCTGCTGTCGGCCGGCGTCGGAGCGATCGCCGCCATTCATGCCCTGTGGGGGCTTGGAAGCCACTGGCCGGAGGCGAGCGAGGAGGCGCTGGCGCGCAGCGTCGTGGGCGACGGACGCCGCCGCATGCCGGCAGCATGGCTCTGCTTCGCCGTTGCCCTGGTCCTGGCGATCATCGCGCTCTGGCCGCTCTATGCCGTGACGCTCGCGTCGCAGACGGTGGCGTTGCAGGGCTCGTTCACGATCGCCGGCATATTCATCGCCCGCGGACTCGCGGGATACAGCCGCCGCTGGCGGGAGCACTTCACGGACGAGCCCTTCGTCACGCGCAACCGGCGCTATTATTCGCCGCTGTGCCTGCTGCTGGGCGTGGCCTACATCGCGTTGGTTTCGGGGGAATTCGGCACATGAACATGCGGGGGCCCCTGCGGGTCGGAGTCGGCGGGCCGGTCGGGTCGGGCAAGACGGCGCTGGTCGAGCGCCTGTGCAAGGCCATGCGCGGGAAATACGACATCGCCGTCGTCACCAACGACATCTACACCAAGGAAGACGCCGAGTTCCTGACGCGCGCCGGTGCGCTCGCGCCCGAGCGCATCGTGGGCGTGGAGACGGGCGGCTGCCCGCACACGGCGATCCGCGAGGACGCGTCGATCAATCTTGCGGCGGTGTCGGATATCGTCCGCAAGTGGCCGAAGCTCGAACTCGTGTTCGTCGAGTCGGGCGGCGACAATCTCGCCGCCACCTTCTCGCCGGAGCTCGCGGATCTCACGATCTACGTCATCGACGTCGCCGCGGGCGAGAAGATCCCGCGCAAGGGCGGGCCCGGAATCACGAGGTCCGACCTGCTGGTGATCAACAAGATCGACCTCGCGCCGCTCGTCGGCGCCAATCTCGATGTGATGGAGCGCGACGCCCGCAAGATGAGGGGCGCACGACCGTTCCTCTTCTCCAATCTCAAGGAGAACAAGGGCGTCGACGAGATCGCCGCCTTCATCGTTCGCCAGGGCGGGTTGCCAGTCCGCTGACCTGCGCGAGGCAGCTGACGTGCCGGGCGGCAGAATCGTGCCCCCTGCAGGGCATGGCCAGTTGGGTACCCATTCGCTTCCTTCATGGCTGTATGACTGCAGTAGTGATGCCGATTTGCTGGGCGAACTGTGAAATAGGCGGAACCACGGTGTTCGAGGCCGGAACAGGGACGAGCCAATAAGCCTTTGTCGGCGGGCATTTTGCGGATCGGCATTCGTCCGTCCCTGTTGGCGCTCGGCGCCGCCCCAGCCGCAAGCCGCTGATGTGATTTGAGAAAAACTAGGGTTTAGCGCGCGGAATCTTAAGGCTTTCAGCCCTGTGATCCTATTTCCCCTCGTTTTCTCGTATTTCGCCAAGAGGTGTTGGCACGCCTTTCGCTTTCCCTCTCTCGCGGGGGATTTCCGTCGCGGAAACGGCAAGGGAGAAGGAGAGCGGAATGAAGTTTGGTTCGATGATAAGGACGGGCCTCGTAGCGGCGGGCCTGCTGGCCACCGCAGCGACGAGCGCGTTCGCCCAGAACAAGGAGCCGATCAAGGTCGGCATCCTGCATTCGCTGTCGGGCACGATGGCGATCAGCGAGACGACCCTGAAGGACGTCATGCTGATGTTGATCGATGAGCAGAACAAGAAGGGCGGTCTGCTTGGCCGCAAGCTCGAAGCGGTGGTGGTCGATCCGGCCTCCAACTGGCCGCTGTTCGCCGAGAAGGCGCGCGAGCTGCTGCAGAAGGACAAGGTCGCCGCGGTGTTCGGCTGCTGGACGTCGGTCAGCCGCAAGTCGGTGCTGCCGGTGTTCGAGGAGCTGAATGGCATCCTCTTCTATCCGGTGCAGTACGAAGGCGAGGAAAGCTCTCGCAACGTGTTCTATACCGGTGCGGCGCCGAACCAGCAGGCGATCCCGGCGGTCGACTACCTGATGAACAACGAAGGCGTGAAGCGCTGGGTCCTGGCCGGCACCGACTACGTCTATCCGCGCACGACCAACAAGATCCTGGAAGCGTACCTCAAGTCGAAGGGCGTGAAGCAGGAAGACATCATGATCAACTATACGCCGTTCGGTCACTCCGACTGGCAGTCGATCGTGGCGGAGATCAAGAAGTTCGGCTCGGCCGGCAAGAAGACGGCCGTGGTCTCGACCATCAACGGCGATGCCAACGTGCCGTTCTATAAGGAACTCGCGAACCAGGGCATCAAGGCCAAGGACATTCCGGTCGTGGCCTTCTCGGTCGGCGAAGAAGAGCTCGCCGGCATCGATACCAAGCCGCTGGTCGGCCATCTCGCCGCCTGGAACTACTTCGAGTCGGTGAAGAACCCGGCGAACGAGAAGTTCATCAAGGACTGGCAGGCCTTCACGAAGAATCCGAAGCGCGTGACCAACGATCCGATGGAAGCGCACTACATCGGCTTCAACATGTGGGTCGAGGCTGTCAAGAAGGCCGGCACGACCGATCCGGACAAGGTGATCGACGCCATGATCGGCGTGTCCGTCCCGAACCTGACGGGCGGCTACGCTGCGATGATGCCGAACCATCACATCACGAAGCCGGTGCTGATCGGCGAGATCCAGGGCAACGGCCAGTTCGACGTCGTGTGGCAGACCTCGGGTCTCGTGCCCGGCGATGCCTGGTCGGACTATCTGCCCGACTCGAAGGACCTGATCTCCGATTGGCGCAAGCCGATGAGCTGCGGCAACTTCAACGTCGCCACCGGCAAGTGCGGCGGCAAGGGCAAGTAAGCCCGATTGCCAGCAACCCACAGGGGCGGGGCGACTTTTCGGTCGCCCCGTTCCTTTCTCCGGCTAAAGTCTCGGTCCATGCTCATTCTGCGTCTGCTGGCGGGCCTGCTCCCGGTACTCGTTTCGCTTTTGCTCGCCGGAGTGGCGATGGCGGCCGACCTCGGCAGTCTGGTGACGAACCTGACGACCGGCGGTTTCGGCGACCGTGAAGCCGCCATCAATGCGCTCGCGGCCTCAGGCGAGGCGCGGGCGGCGCCGATCCTCGAAGCCCTCTCGGCCGGCCGCCTCTATGTTCGCAGTGCCGACAATCTCGTCGTGATCGGCAAGCAGGACGGCGACAAGCTCGCGCTGGTCGATGCCGTCACGGGAAAGCCTGTCGGCAGCGCCGGCGAGGATGAGCTCAATCGCATCCGCATCAACAACCGCCTGCGCGGCGTCATCGATGACGCTGTCGGCACGCTCACCCTGATGAGCCCCAATCCCGACATGCGCCGCAGTGCGGCGAACTCCCTGTTCAAGCAGCGCAGCGCGTCCGCGCTCGCCGCCGTCGAGCATGCGATGGCGGCGGAGAAGGACCCGGCGATCAAGCGCGCGTTCGGCGAGGCATGGGCCTCGATCGTCCTCGCCTCGAGCGATGCGTCCAGGGAGCAGAAGCTCAAGGCCATCCCCATCCTCCGTGATCGCGGCGATGCCGATGCGTTCGGCATGCTTCGCGATGCCGAAGCGTCTTCCGATCCGGAGATCAAGGCGGCGGCGACGTCCGCTGCGACCTCCCTGCAGCAGACGCTTGCGGTCTGGGAGGCGGCGCAGAACGTCTGGTATGGAATCTCGCTCGGATCGGTGCTGCTGCTGGCGGCCATCGGGCTTGCCATCACCTTCGGCACCATGGGCGTCATCAACATGGCGCACGGCGAGATGGTCATGCTGGGCGCCTATGCGACCTACGTCGTCCAGCAGGTGATCCTCGCCTATTCGCCCGGCCTGCTCGATGCCTCGGTCGTCATCGCGCTGCCGTTGGCCTTCCTCGTGTCGGGCGCCGTCGGCGTATTGATCGAGCGGACCATCATACGGTTCCTCTACGGCCGCCCGCTCGACACCCTGCTCGCCACCTGGGGCTTGTCGCTGGCGTTGCAGCAGGCGGTGCGCTCCATCTTCGGGCCGACCAATCGGGAAGTGAGGTCGCCGTCCTGGATGTCGGGATCGTTCCATGTCGGGCAGATCGACGTCACCTACGGCCGGCTCTGGATCGTGCTGTTCGCGCTCATGGTGTTCGCGACCTTGATCCTGATCCTGCGCAAGACGCCGCTCGGCCTCTATATGCGGGCGGTGACGCAGAACCGGCCGATGGCCTCGGCGATGGGCATCAGGACGCCGCGCGTCGATGCGCTCACCTTCGGTCTGGGCTCCGGCATCGCCGGCCTGGCCGGCGTGGCGCTCAGCCAGATCGACAATGTCAGCCCCAACCTCGGGCAGGGATACATCATCGACTCCTTCATGGTGGTGGTGTTCGGCGGCGTGGGCAATCTGTTCGGCACGCTCGTCGGCGCCACCACGCTCGGCATCGTCAACAAGTTCCTCGAACCCTATGCCGGCGCGGTGCTGGGCAAGATCCTGGTGCTGGTGTTCATCATCCTGTTCATCCAGCGTCGTCCGCGCGGGCTGTTCGCGCTGAAAGGCCGGGCCGTCGAATGATACAGCGTTTCCTCTGGCGGGGCCTCGATACCAGGCTGCGGTTGTTCATCGGGCTGGTGCTGCTGGTCGGCATCGTTCCGCCGCTCCTGAACCTCCTGCTGCCGCCAAGCAGCCCGCTCTACGTGCCGGCCTATGTGCTGCAGCTCGTCGGCAAGTATCTCTGCTACGCGTCGCTGGCGCTGGCGGTCGACCTGGTGTGGGGCTATTGCGGCATTCTCTCGCTCGGCCATGCCGCCTTCTTCGCCCTCGGCGGCTATTGCATGGGCATGTACCTGATGCGCCAGATCGGCAGCCGCGGCGTCTATGGCAATCCGATCCTGCCCGACTTCATGGTGTTCCTGAACTACAAGGAGCTGCCCTGGTTCTGGCACGGCTTCAATCACTTCTGGTTCGCCGCGCCCATGATCGTGATCGTGCCCAGCGTGCTGGCGCTGGCGCTCGGCTGGTTCGCCTTCCGCAGCCGCGTCACCGGCGTCTACCTGTCGATCATCACCCAGGCGATGACCTTCGCGCTCATGCTCGCCTTCTTCCGCAACGACATGGGGCTGGGCGGCAACAACGGCATGACCGACTTCAAGGACATCCTCGGCTTCCCGGTCCAGGCCGACGGCACGCGCGCGACGCTCTACTTCGCCTCGGCGCTGGTGCTGGCGCTGTTCCTGGTGATTGCGGGCGCCGTCGTCGGATCGCGCTTCGGCAAGGCGCTGATGGCGGTGCGCGATGCCGAGAGCCGCATGCGCTTCCTCGGCTATCGTGTCGAGGGCTACAAGCTGTTCGTGTTCGTGCTGTCGGCGGCGATGGCCGGCATCGCCGGTGCGCTCTATGTGCCTCAGGTCGGCATCATCAATCCGAGCGAATTCTCGCCCGGCAACTCGATCGAGGCGGTTCTGTGGGTGGCGGTCGGCGGTCGCGGTACGCTGATCGGCCCGGTGATCGGCGCCTTCCTGGTGAACTTCGCCAAGACCTACCTCACGGGCGCGCTGCCGGAGATCTGGCTGTTCGCGCTCGGTGCGCTGTTCGTCGCGGTGACGCTGTTCCTGCCGCGCGGCATCGTCGGCTTGTGGGGACAGTACAAGGCCCGTCAGGAGAGGACGAAGAGGACGGCAACGGCATGAACGCTTCGGCCCACACCGCGAGGTCCACCTCGGCGCTGCTCTATCTCAGCGGCGTCACCGTCTCGTTCGACGGCTTCAGGGCGTTGAACAACCTCTCGCTGCTGGTCGAACCGGGCGAGATGCGCGCCATCATCGGCCCCAACGGCGCCGGCAAGACGACCATGATGGACGTCATCACCGGCAAGACGCGGCCCGACGAAGGCGAGGTGGTGTTCGACGGCCAGGCCGACCTCACCAAGCTCGACGAGGCCGAGATCGCCACGCTGGGCATCGGCCGCAAGTTCCAGAAGCCGACCGTGTTCGAGAGCCACACGGTGCGGGATAATCTCCTGCTGGCCCTGGCCGGGCCGCGCAGCTGGTACCGCCTGCTCGCCGCGACGCCGACCAAGGCCGAAAACGATCGGCTTGATGAGATCCTGACCGTGATCCGCATGGGCGCGCAGCAGCACATGCTGGCGGCGCGGCTCAGCCACGGCCAGAAGCAGTGGCTCGAGATCGGCATGCTGCTGGCGCAGGACCCGAAGCTCCTGCTGGTCGACGAACCCGTCGCCGGCATGACCGACGTCGAGACGGAGACGACGGCCGCCGTGCTGCGCGAGATCAACAAGTCCCACTCGGTCGTGGTGGTCGAGCACGACATGAGCTTCGTGCGCGCACTGGGGGTCAAGGTCACCGTGCTGCACGAGGGCTCGATGCTGGCCGAGGGCTCGCTCGACCAGGTCAGCGCCGATCCGCGCGTGGTCGAAGTGTATCTGGGGCGCTAACGCGATGATGCTCACGGTCCAGGACGTCAACCTCTTCTACGGCGCGGCCCAGGCACTGCGCTCCGTCTCGCTTACCGCCGCCGTCGGCCGCGTCACCTGCCTGCTGGGCCGCAACGGCGTCGGCAAGACCAGCCTCCTGCGCGCCATCGTCGGCCTGCAGCCGATCGCGTCCGGCTCGATCTCTCTGGAGGGGCAGGAGATCTCCAGGCTCGCGCCCTACGACCGCGCCCGTCGTGGCGTCGCCATGGTGCCGCAGGGCCGCGAGATCTTCCCGCTGCTGACGGTGAAGGAGAACCTCGAGACGGGCTATGCGCCGCTCAAGCGCGACCAGCGCAAGGTGCCGGACGAGGTGTTCGAGCTCTTTCCCGTGCTGCAGAGCATGCTGCGCCGGCGCGGCGGTGACCTGTCGGGCGGCCAGCAGCAGCAGCTCGCCATCGGCCGCGCGCTGACCATGCGACCGAAGCTGCTGGTGCTCGACGAGCCCACCGAGGGCATCCAGCCGTCGGTGATCAAGGATATCGGCCGCGCCATCACCTTCCTGCGCCAGCGCGGCGACATGGCGATCGTGCTGGTTGAGCAGTATCTCGACTTCGCCCACGAGCTGGCCGATGACTTCGCCGTCATGGACCGTGGTGAGATCGTGATGTCCGGCACCCGCGAGACCTTCGACGCCGAGGCCGTCCGCAAGCACATGACGGTCTGATCTAGCCGGCGCGTTGCGGGCCGCGCACCAGCCGGCCCGGCCGGTCGCCGGTCAGTTCGTCGTTACGCACCGTCTCGACGCCCGACACGAAGGTGTGGCGATAGCCCGAGGCGCGCTGGATCAGGCGCCGGCCGCCTGCCGGCAGGTCGTAGACCACTTCGGGCCGGCCGACGGCCAGGCCATCGAAGTCGATCACGTTGATGTCCGCCTTGCAGCCCGGCGCCAGCAGGCCGCGATCGTCGAGACCGTAGGCCTCCGCCGTGCCGCGCGTCTGCTTGGCGATCAGGAATTCGAGCGGCAGCTTCGGTCCGCGCGCGCGATCGCGCCCCCACAGCGTCAGCAGCGACGTCGGCGAGGAGGCGTCGCAGATCACGCCGACATGCGCGCCCCCATCGGCCACGCCCAGCACCGTGGCCGGGTCGGTGATCATCTCGTGCACCACGTCGAGATTGCCATAGGCGTAGTTCTCGAACGGCAGCATCAGCAGGCCCTTGCCACCGCGCGCCATCATCTCCTCGAACGCCACGGCCTGCGGTGTGCGGCCGCTGCGCTCGGCGATGGCAGCGATGGAATTGCGGGCATCGGGCTCGTAGTCCGGCCGGTCACCCAGCGGGAACATCTTGTGGAACGCCTCGCCCATGAAGGCCGCCGGCCCGCCGTCGACGCGCGGGGCGAGCAGGCGCTCGCGCAGGGCGGCATCGGTGGCGAGGCGGGCGTAGCGATCGGCCGGCGACAGGTCGCGCAGCTCGCGCCACACCGGGTGGGCCGCGAAGGGATGCACGGTCGTCTCCAGTCCCATGATGACGCCGATCGGGCGGCTGCCGACCTGCGCATTGGCGGCGCGACCGTCGCGGCGCACGCCGTGGATCTGGTCGAGGGTCTCGCGCCACAGCCTGGGCTTGGCATCCACCTGCACCAGCAGACAGGAGAGCGGTCGGCCGGCAAGCTTCGCCGCCGCATCGAGCGCCTCGAACTCGCCCGGCCCGAAGTCGGAATTGACCTGCAGCACGCCACTGCCAGCGCGCTTCATGCCCTGCGCGATTCCCAGCAGTTCGGCCTCGCGCGCGGAGAGCGAGGGCGTGAAGCGGCCGTCCCTGGCGCGGTGCTTGGTCGTGCGCGAGGTAGTGAAGCCCAGCGCGCCGGCGCGCAGCGCCTCCTCGGTGAGGCGCGCCATCGCCTCGATCTCGTGTTCGCTCGGCGTCTCGTCATGGTCGGTGCCGCGATCGCCCATCACGTAGAAGCGCAGCGCCCCGTGCGGAAGCTGCGCCGCCACATCGACCGCGCGCGGCATCGATGCGAGCGCGTCGAGATACTGCGGGAAGGACTCCCACTCGAACTTCACGCCCTCGGCCAGTACCGTGCCCGGGATGTCCTCGACCCCTTCCATCAGGTTGATGAGATAGGGCGACTGTCCCGGCCGCACCGGCGCGAAGCCGACGCCGCAATTGCCGAACACCGTCGTCGTCACGCCGTGCCAGGACGAGGGCGTCAGGAACGGGTCCCAGGTCGCCTGGCCGTCATAGTGCGTGTGGATGTCGACGAAGCCCGGCGCCACGATCAGGCTGGTGGCGTCGATCTCCCGCCGGGCGGCGCCCAGCCTGGGGCCGACCGCGGCAATCTTGCCGTCCTGGACGGCGACATCGGCCACGCGGCGCTCCGCGCCCGAGCCGTCGATCACGGTTCCGTTTCGGATGACGAGGTCAAACATGGCGCAAAAGATAGGCCGCACGGATGGGCCGGTCTATCTTCCGGGACCGGGTAAGCCAAGCCATCCGCCAAGGGAGACCGACCTTTGCAAAGACCGCTGCTCTTCACGCCC
The DNA here is from genome assembly GCA_018240685.1 of Pseudomonadota bacterium. Taxonomy (GTDB): domain Bacteria; phylum Pseudomonadota; class Alphaproteobacteria; order Reyranellales; family Reyranellaceae; genus Reyranella. The sequence continues at coordinate 15,092 of JAFEFG010000078.1, forward strand.
TTCAAGATGCGGGGCGTGGTCGCCCCCAACCGCGCCGTGGTATCTCCGATGGTGCAGTATCGCGCCGTCGACGGGAAGGTGAACGACTATCACCTTGTCCATCTCGGCAAGTTCGCGCTCGGCAAGTTCGGCATCGTGTTCACCGAGAATTGCGCCATCGAGCCGCGCGGTCGCGTCACCCAGGGCGATCTCGGCCTGTGGGACGACGGCCAGATCGAAAGCCACCGGCGGCTGACGCGGTTCCTGAAGCAGGAAGGGTCGCTTGCCGCCACGCAGATCACGCATTCGGGCCGCAAGGGCTCGACGCCGCGCTCCTTCGACAAGCCAGGCGAACTCGGTCCCGAGGGGGCGGGCTGGCAGCGCTGGCAGGTGGTCGGACCCTCCGCTCTCTCCGCCGGCCCGCCCTATTCGGACAGCCCCGCCGCGCTGGAGACGGACGAGATCGAGGCGATCGTGACGAAGTTCGGTGCGGCCGCCCGACGCGCCGATGCGGCGGGCTACGATGTGATCGAGATCCATGGCGCGCACGGCTATCTGCTGGCGCAGTTCCTGTCGCCCATCAGCAACAAGCGCAACGACCAGTATGGCGGCGACCGCGCCGGCCGCATGCGTTTCCCTCTGGCGGCGGCGAAGGCCGTCCGCACCAACTGGCCCGAACACAAGCCGATGTTCATCCGCGTCTCGGCGGTCGACGGCGCCGGCGGCTGGGATGTCGAGGATACCATCGCCTACGCCAAGGAGCTGAAGGCGCTGGGCATCGACGTCATCGACACCTCGTCGGGCGGTCTCACCGGGCTGTCGACCGCATTGCCGGTCAAGCGCACGCTGGGGTTCCAGGTGCCGTTCGCGGCTGCCGTCAAGCGCGGCGCCGACATCCCCACCATGGCGGTCGGGCTGATCCTCGACGGGCCGCAGGCCGAGGCGATCCTGCAGGCGGGCGATGCCGACCTGATCGCGATCGGCCGGCAGGCGCTCTACGATCCCTTCTGGGCCCTGCACGCGGCGCAGGAACTCGGCTGCGATCCGAACTTCGGCCTGTGGAACCCCGAATACGGCTGGTGGCTGGACAAGCGGAAGAACAACCTGCCCGACGCCAAGAAACGATAAGACCAACAAGTATAAGACCAAGACACGGAAACGCTCATGACCGGTATCCTCGCGGGCCTTCGCATCGTCGAAGGCTCGGCCTTCATTGCCGCGCCTCTCGGCGGCATGACCCTGGCGCAGCTTGGCGCCGACGTGATCCGCTTCGACGATATCCAGGGCGGACTCGACAGCGACCGCTGGCCCGTCACCAGGGACGGCCGCTCGATCTATTGGGCTGGCCTCAACAAGGGCAAGCGCTCGATTGCGGTCGACCTGCGCAGCCCGAAGGGACGCGAACTGCTGACGGCGCTCATCACCGCGCCCGGCGAGGGCGCCGGCATCTTCACCACCAACATGCCGGCGCGCGGCTGGCTCGCCTACGAGGCGCTGGCGAAGAAGCGCTCCGACCTGATCGCGCTCAACATCGTCGGCACGCGCGATGGCACGGCTCAGGTCGACTATACGGTGAATGCCATTACCGGCTTCCCCCTGGTGACCGGACCGGTCGGCCATCAAGGCCCGGTCAATGCCGTGGCACCACCGTGGGATCTTGCGACCGCCTATGCCGGCGCGATGGCGATTTTGGCGGCGGAACGGCATCGGCGCCTGACCGGACAGGGCCAGCGCATCGTACTGCCGTTGCAGGACATGGCTCTCGCGGCCACGTCCGCGCTGGGCTACATCGGCGAGGCGGCGGTCAACGACGTCGATCGTCCGCGCTTCGGCAACGAGATCTTCGGTACCTTCGGCCGCGACTTCCGCACCCGCGACGGCCGCTACGTGATGATCTGCATCTTTTCCGACCGCCACGTCGATGCACTGGCGAGCGCCGGCGGGTTCGCCGAGGCCTTTGCAGCTATCGAGGTGAAGACCGGCCACGATCTGAAGACCGATGCCGGCCGCTGGAATGCCCGCGCCGAACTCTGCACTGTCATCGAGCCGTGGGTCGCGGCGCACACGGCGGAGGAGGTGAGTGGGGCGCTCAGGAAGGCGGGCGCGCTGTGGTCGCCTTACCTCACCTTCCGCGAGCTGCTGCAGGACAGGGAAGCGGTGCGCGAGAATCCGCTCTTCACCGTGATCGACCAGCCCGGCATCGGCCGCTATCCGGTGGCGGCGACGCCGTTGCAGTTCGGTGCCGTGCCGCGCGAGGCGCCGCAGCCGGCGCCGCTGCTGGGCCAGCATACCGACGAGATCCTGTCCGGCATCCTCGGCCTGCCCGGTCACGAGATCGCGCGGCTGCATGACGAGAAGGTCGTGGCCGGGCCAGAATGACGTTGTCATCGCCCGTTACGCGGGGGAGCCTTGGACATGGCTGAGACGAGACCCATCCTCATCGCCGGCGGCGGCATCGGCGGCCTGGCGACGGCACTCGGGCTGGCACAGAAGAACATCCCGTCGCTGGTGCTGGAGAAGGCCTCGCGGCTGGGCGAGATCGGCGCCGGCATCCAGCTCGGCCCCAACGCCTTCCATTGCTTCGACCGGCTGGGTGTCGGCGGGGCAGCGCGGTCGATGGCCGTCTATATCGACAGGTTGCGGCTGATGGATGCGATGGCCGACGGCGAGATCACCCATATCGATCTCGGCGAGGCGTTTCGCGCGCGCTTCGGCAATCCCTATGCCGTGGTGCATCGCGGCGACCTGCATGGCGTGCTGCTCAAGGCCTGCCAGGACCATCCGCTGATCGGCCTGCGCGTCAGCAGCGAAGTCACGGGCTACGAGCCGGAGGGCGACGGCGTCGTCGCCCGGCTCGGCAGCGGCGAAACGATACCGGGCGCGGCGCTGATCGGCGCCGACGGCCTGTGGTCGAATGTGCGCCGTCAGCTCGTGGGCGACGGCAAGCCGCGCGTTTCCGGCCACACGACCTATCGCTCGGTGATCCCGACCGAGCAGATGCCGGAGGAGCTGCGCTGGAACGCGGCGACGCTGTGGGCGGGGCCGAAGTGTCACATCGTCCATTATCCGCTGTCGGGCTGGAAGGTCTTCAACCTCGTCGTCACCTACCACAACGACGCGCCCGAGCCGGTCGCCGGCAAGCCGGTGCCGGTGGAGGAGGTGCAGCGCGGCTTCACCCATGTCTGCGATCGCGCGCAGGCCATCATCCGCCACGGCATCGACTGGAAGATGTGGGTGCTGTGCGACCGCGAGCCGATCAACGAGTGGGTCGACGGCCGTGTTGCGATCCTGGGTGATGCCGCGCATCCCATGCTGCAGTACATGGCCCAGGGCGCCTGCATGGCGATGGAGGATGCCGTCTGCCTCGCCGACTCTCTGGCGCAAGCGGAGGACGACATCCCGGCCGGCCTCGCGCGCTACCGCGACCGGCGCGTGCTGCGTACGGCACGGGTGCAGCTCATGTCGCGCGCCATGGGCGACCACGTCTACCATCCGAGCGGCCCGCACGCGGCGCTGCGCAACGCCATCATGAGCGCCAAGAGCCAGGAGGAATGGTACGGCATCCTGGCCTGGCTCTATGGTGGTAACGGGCTCGATTGAACGGCGGCCGTTCCTTCGCCGAATCGTCTTCCCGCAAAAAAAGTTGCGCTCGCGAGGAATCGCCTAAAACGTTGGCCTGTGGGCCTTTTGGCCGATTCCTCGCGAGCTCGATGAACTTGAAAGGATGGGCGGGAACGGAACGCGGGGCGGGGAAGGCGAGATCGGTCATGCCGACCATGATAAACCCGCGACTGGCCGCGGACCGATTATGGTCGTCTACGCCCGCTGCCGCGCGGAGCGGCTTCGGCCATGACCGAAGGATAGGCCCGCCGACCCGGTCTAGAGCGGCGGCATGCAACAGACCTTCCGCCTTGCCGCGACGGCCGTATGCCCGTCGCTCTTCATCCGCCGCCAGCCCGTCATCGGGGCGCCCGCGGTGCTCTATGTTCACGGCGCCACGTTTCCGTCGGCGCTGAGCGTCGGTTTCGATTTCGGCGGCGCCCCTTCGTCCGGTTCCTGGCTTGATGACTGGAACCGGCGCGGCTTCGATGCCTGGGCCTTCGACTTCGCGGGCTTCGGCGAGAGCGGGCGTTACCCCGAGATGCAGGAGCCGGCCGATCGTCACGCTCCGCCCGGCCGCGCGGAGCAGGCCGCGGCGCAGATCGCCGCTGTGCTGGTGCTGGTGCGGCGCGAAACAGGACGCCAGCGAGTCTCGCTGGTCGCGCATTCCTGGGGCGGCATGCCGACAGGACTCGCGTCCATCGCCGCGCCGGCGGCCGTCGAGCGGCTGATCCTGTTCGGGCCGATCGCGCGACGCACCGGGAGTGTGCCGGTGACGCTGCCGGCGTGGAGCGACGTGACCGCCGACGCGCAACATGCGCGCTTCGTCGAGGATGTGCCGACAGATCACGCGCCGGTGCTCGAAGGCTTTGACCGCTGGGCACCGGTTTACCTCGCGAGCGATCCCGACGCGGCGGCACGCATGCCGCCTGCGGTGCGCATCCCCAACGGGCCGCGCGCCGACATCGCCGATGCCTGGGCCGGACGTCTCGCCTGGGATCCGGCGAAGTTGACGCGGCCGCTGACCGTCGTGCGCGGTGCCTGGGATTCGCTCTGCCGCGCCGGAGATGCGGCGATGCTGCTCGATGAGGCTCGCGAGGCGCCGGAGCGCGCCGACATCGTGCTCGACGCCGGCACGCACCTGATGCATCTCGAAACCGGCCGGCATAGGCTCCGCGATGCCGTCGGCCGCAGCCTGAAGGGAGAAAGCCGATGATCGCCGTGATCTTCGAGGTCCGCTTTGCCGCCAATCCGGAGCCGGGGGGCGGCAAGCCGGCCTATCTCGACATTGCCGCCCGGCTGCGGCCGGAGCTGGAGAAGATCGACGGGTTCCTGGGCGTAGAGCGCTTCCAGAGCCTCAGCGACGACAACAAGATCCTCTCGCTCTCCTTCTGGCGCGATGAAGAAGCGGTGAAGGCGTGGCGCACGCTGGAGATGCACCGCGAGGCCCAGCACGCCGGCCGCGGCGGCATCTTCCGCGACTATCGCCTGCGCGTGGCGGCCGTGGTGCGCGACTACGGGATGACGAAGCGCAACGAGGCGCCGGCGGATTCGAGGGAAAGGAATGGATAAGTGGGAACGCTTAGACAGACAGCCCCGTCGCATGAGGGGCCACCCTTTTCGCCATACTCGACAAATTGGGTGTGCCGGTAAACGGTCCTTGGCGACATTCTGCGACCCGTGACAGGACCGCAAGATCGGTCGAGCGCGTCATGTCGCGGTGCGCTTAGCTGGTGTCGCCACGGAGGACAGAACGATGAAGGCGGCGCTTCAGAACTACCACGCCCGGATGCAGCGGGTGCTGGATCACATAGACCGGCATCTGGACGACGATCTGGACCTGGATGCGCTGAGCAGCATCGCGGCCTACTCGAAATATCATTTCCATCGGCAGTTCACGGCGACCTTCGGGCTGTCCGTGCATCGCTATATCCAGCTCGCCCGCATGAAGCGCGCTTCATACCGGCTAGCCTACAGGGACGCCCAAAGCGTCACGGAGATCGCGATGGACGCTGGCTACGATGCGCCGGAGGCCTTCGCCCGCGCCTTTCGGCAACGGCTCGGGCAATCACCTTCGTCGTTCCGGAAATCTCCCGACTGGGAGCCGTGGCTTGCGGCCTTCGGGCCTCTCGACAACGCGAGGAGCAAGCTCATGCAGAAGACTTTCACCCCGGACGATGTGACGATCCGCGACGTGCCCCCCACGCCGGTGGCGATCATGGAGCATCGGGGCGACCCGGCGACGCTCGGCGCCACCATCCAGCGGTTCATCGCGTGGCGCAAGGCGGCTGGCCTGCATCCCAAGACAAGTCCGACCTTCAATGTCTGGCGTTCCGAGCGGCGTCCTGCGTCACCTGCCGACTATAGCGTGGACCTTTGTGTCGGGACCGACCAACCGATCGAGGCGAATGGCGCGCAGATCAAGGCCGGCGAAATTCCCGGCGGTCGCTGTGCCGTGCTGCGCATCGTTGGCAACACCGACAATATGGAGCCCGCCGCGCTCTACCTTTATCGCGACTGGCTTCCGGCCAGCGGCGAGGAGGCACGCGACTTCCCGATCTACTGCCAGCGGCTGAGCTTCTTCCCCGAGGTGCTGGAGCATGAGGCGGTCGCCGAACTGTTCTTGCCGCTGAAATAGCGCTCTCTGACGGCGGTCTGTCCCTTCCGATCGCAAGAAGCGGACAGGCCGCCGAGCTGTTGCCCGACTCGATCAGTTCTCGTCTCGAGTTACTCGGTCTGATTTTGTCATTGAGCATGTCTCTCCCGGAACAGTGCCGGGGAGTGCAGAATCTCCCCAGTTGTTGCTGGAGGTGACGAACCCTGTTGAGCACATTGTCCGTTCGCGCCCGCTGCACACGTGACTTGGTATCTTCGAAGAACCCTTTGGGTTCAGTGAGCGACACCAACCCACGTACGACGCACGACACTTATTCACTTCGCCGACGATGACTGCACCGCAGGTAACGCTGCGGCGATTGCACATGTCTTCTGTGAAATCGCGACGGTGGTAGAGGCGACTCCGCCTTCCCAACTTAACGGCGTTAACCTAACTGGAGGTACGTCAGTGAATATCCGTTCGATCTATTTGAAAGCCGCCACGGTGTCGGGACTCGCAATCGCGCTCGGAGCGACCGCGCCGGCTTTTGCGCAATCCGCGAACGACAGGATGGTCGAGTGCCAGCAGCTCTACGATACCTGGTCGAAGTACAATGGCTCGTCGAAGTACGGCAATCCGGGTGCTCCCGATGTGGCGTTGCAGGATTGCCGCAAGGGCAACTACGCAGCGGGGATCGCCTACCTGAAGGACGCGTTGCATCGTAACGCCATCCCGGACCCGACGTCGGAGACGGCACGCGCAGGCAACAAGTAAAGATGCAGCGACAGTTCAGGACTGAACTGTGACCGCGTCGACCTGACCGTCTTTACCGCACCGAGCATCAGCGATGCTCGGTGCGGTTATGCCCACGCTGGATGCTTGCCTCGTCATCGACAACACCGTGTGTCCTTCAGGGACACGGCGTCGATGGCCCCAGGCACGAGGTCTATTGCCGCGAGCGGTCGCGCCACGCCTTCGCCACGGCCTGATAGGTCATCTTCTCCGCCTGCTGCTCGACCGGATAGGTCGCTTCCTTCAGCCACCACCAGCCTTTCGGGTCCCAGACGGGATAGGCGGTGTGAGCCGGATGGTTCTGTCGCGGCCATCCCCAGTCGCTGTCGGGGCCGAAGCGCAGCAGGCCGAAGCTGCGCTCGGCACCTCGCTCCCACGGTCGTTCCTCGTTCAGGAACACGCAGGCGCCCAGCATCAGGCCGTTGCTGCCATCGGGTCGCGAGACTGCGATCTGGTCGGCCAGCCATTGTGCCTGCTGCGCTTCGCCGCCGGCCTGCTCGATGCTGGAGCCCAGCTCGGTGAACATCACCGGCGGCGCCGGAACGCCGTGCCGCCGCCAGTAGGCTGGCAGTCGATCGGCCAGATAGGTGGCGATGTCGGGCGCGGGATTCTGCGGGTTGGTGGCGAAGACGATGCGCTCGCGCCAGAATGCTTCGGCCGTGCGGTCGCCGATCCGACCCCGCTTCAGCAGGGCGTCGCGCACCGCCTTGAGGGCACCGGCTCCCTCGATGTCGTCCTGCAGGGCGAAGGACGTGCAGACCATCACCGGCAGGCGGTGGACATCGTCGATGGCGTGGTCGCGCTCCCACTCGGCGATCCAGGCCATCACCGTGACGACATGCTCGGGATTGCGGTCGAACGACAGTTCGTATTCGTTGAAGATCTTCCACAGGCCCGCGCCCGGCCGCGGCGCGCGGACTGGGCCGGCGGGATGGATCTCGGCGATGATCCGATCGACGTTGGGTCGCGCCTCTGCGCCGCGTCCGTGGCTGAGGAGGTCCATCGTGTAATTGCTGATGGGGATGGTGACGTTGATGCCGAGCCGATGACAGGCTTCGAGGAACGAGGCGTGCTGCAGCAGCGCCCGGCCGTCCTGCTCGATCGGCGCGGCCCAGTCGTAGCAATGGATGAAGTTGATGCCGAGCTGGTCGCGGAAGCGACGCAGATCGCGACGCCCCGACGGGCCGTCGCTGGCCGCCGGGTCGGTGTCCCAGAGCGCGGCGAAGACATTGGTATAGAAGTCGGAGGTCTCGTAGAGCCCGCCCGGTTCGGCGCCTGGCCGGTAGTCGCTGGGCGCGGGCATGTAGGCGAGGCCGCGGAGGTCGGCCACGCCGAAATGTCGGCAGCGCTTGAGGGCGGTCAGGGTAGCCATGGGACTCTACTTCCTCCTCGAAAGGCTACTTGGGGGCCAAGCGCGGCGAAATCCGCGAAGAATCCTCCAAACCGGGCGAGAATTTATCGGGCGAGCCGACCGAGGAATGCGCTAAGGTCATCTGGTTC
>JAFEFG010000079.1 GCA_018240685.1 Pseudomonadota bacterium
AGGCCGTGTCCTGCGCGGATCACCTCGGCGAAGAGATCGTCCTTTGACTTGAAGTGGGCGTAAAAGGCGCCGCGCGTGAGGCCGGCAGCGAGCATGATGTCGTCGATGTTCGTACCGGCGTAGCCGCGCAGGCGGAACAGGCGGGCGGCATGATCGAAGATTTCGGCCCTCGTGCGGGCCTTGCGCGCAGCACTGACAGGCATCGCAGCCTCATTATATGTCGAGCAACATACAATATGTCGACTAACATCTATCGACGGCGGAAAACAGACGATAACGACGACATATCCCCGGCGCTCGGTGCGACCTGAGCGCCTTCGCTCCTCCGAGGCCGCGATGGGAGGCGATCAGACCGTCGACTGCGCGGCACTGGTAGCGGCGTCGCGTTCGGCGAGATTGAATACCTCGACGAAGGCGGACGGCGGTTGCGCTCCCGAAACCGCGTACTTGCGATTGACGATGAAGCAGGGCACGCCGTTGATGCCGAGGCGGCGAGCGTAGACGTCGGAGGCAACGACCTCCTGCCGTCCCTCGTCGCTTTGCAGGAAGCGGCGCGCAAGTTCCGCGTCGAGGCCGGCACGGCTCGCGCATTCCACCAGGACATCGGGGTCGCCGATGTCGAGCCCGTCCTCGAAGTAAGCCCTGAAGAGCTCGCCCACCATCTCGTCCTGGCGCTCGTTCTTGGCGCTCCAATAGACCAGCCGGTGGGAGAGCACCGTGTTGGGCGTCCTCCTGATGCGGGAGAACTGGAACTCGATCCCGGCCTCTCGTCCGCTCTCGGCGATGGCCTGGTAGATCTGCCGCGGGCGGTCACCGCCGCCGAACTTGGCGCGGACGTAGTCGTCGCGGGTCATGCCTTCCACCGGCATGTCCGGATTGAGCTGGAACGGCCGCCAGGATATCGCCACGTCGTTGCGGCCGCTGAGGGCAAGCGCACGCTCGAAGCGCCGTTTGCCGATATAGCACCAGGGACAGATGGTGTCGGAAACGATGTCGACGAAGATCATGGCGAAAGTTTACGCCTTTCCAGCCGCTGCAGAAAGATACTGATGACGACGACCGCGGACAGCGCCGCGGTGGTCCCCCAAGCCGCCGCAGGCCAGCCACCCCAGCCGACCAGCATGGCAGTGATCGGCGGGCCCAGGAGCGCCCCCGTATTGGACCCTTGCATGAGCAGGCCGGTCGTCACGCCAACCAGGTGGGGACGGGGAGCATGAAGGGGAATGGCGGTGAAGAGCGCGCTCGGAACGACGCCGATGACCATCGAATAGAGTCCGGCCAGCAGCAGGCGAACCGCATCCGGCACGCCATCGATGAAAATGCCTGCCGCGCAGACCGCCATCGGGACGGTCGCGCCGACAATCAGTCGGCTCCGGGGAACTCCACGGCCGAGCAGCACGCCCGCAGCGAGATTGCCGGCGACGTTGACGAAAGTCACAGCGGCCGTGACGACAGCCGCCGTGAACGCCGACATGCCCAGCCGCTCGATCTGTAGGGTCGGCAGGAAGCCGACGATCGCATACCAGCAACTCGAATACGCGGCGAAGCAAAGCGCGATGGCAAGCGGACCGGCGCTGGTAACAACCGCAACGACATCGGCTCCCAACCGACGGGTTGCCGCGGGCGGCGGGTCGAGTTCCCTGCGGCCAAGCGTTCGCCACAACAGCGCTATCAGCATTGCGCCCGACGCCGATGCCGAAACCAGCCAGACGATCCGCCACGACGCGTATGGCAGGATCACCGCCGCGACGAGCATCATGGTCCCGGCGCCGGCGGGCATGTAGATCGTCCAGAGCGCCATGACACGCCGGATGTCCGCCCCCCGGGCCAGGCGGACCAGCAGCGAAGGGGCCGCCGCCGTCGTGGCGATGAAGCCAACGCCTTCGAAGAAGCGTCCGACGATCAGTTGCGAGACATCCGTCGAAAAGGCGCCGACCAGGGCGGCGCTGAAGCAGATGGCTGCGCCAAGAAGCACCAGTCGCCGGTGCCCGAGACGGTCGGCTGTAAGAGCGATCGCCATGCCGCCGACCGCCGTCATCAGGCTCACGACCGACAGCAGCCAGCCGCCTTGTCGCAGAGTCGCGCCGAGATCCGCTCGGACCGAGGGCAGGGCGGGCGGCATCTTCCCGACGTGGAAGGCCACGACAATGCCGGCCGCCACCAGCACCCCGACGAGCGGCCAGTCGGTCCTGCTCCGGTCGCTCAGTACTGCACCCGCGTCGTGAGCGCGCCGTCGACGATGAAGTTGACGCCGGTGACGAACGAGGCCGGCGCTCCGGCCAGGAACACCACGGGAGCGGCAATCTCCTGCGGTGTGCCCATGCGCCCCATCGGGTTGCGCGACAGCGTGCGCTTGTAGCGTTCCGTGCCGGCGTCACGCTGCCGCCCCCAGGTGTTGCCGTCTTCGAGGATCGAGCCGGGTGACACCATGTTCACCCGTACCCCCTTGGGCGCCATCTCGATCGCCAGCGATTTCACGAACGGAACCAGGGCGGCCTTCACCGATCGATAGGGTTGAACCGGGCCAGGTCCCGCCTCATTGAGGGATACCGTGCCAATGACGGTACAGGTGGCGCCGTGGCCGCTCTTGAGCAGATGCGGCATGGCATAGCGAACCGATTCCACGGTCGAGATGATGTCGATCTCGATGCTCTTGCGCCATCCCTCGGGCGTATCGTCGGTGCCGAGTGCGCTGACATTGGCGACGAAGTGATCGATGCCGCCTTCGGCCGCGAATCCATCGATCCACTTCTGGAGAGCGGGATGGTCGGTCACATCGAGCGCCGTGCCCTGGACACGCGCCTGCTGGGAACGCCACTCGTCTTCTCTCTGCTTCACCAGCTTGGCATCGCGCGCGCAGAAGCCGACGATCGCGCCCTCAGCGACGAAGGCGTCGACGATCGCACGGCCGATGCTCTTGGTGCCGCCGGTGATGAGAATACGCTTCCCTTCGAGACCCAGGTCCATGGTTCCTCCGCGAGAAAGGCTCGCCTATAAGGCGGGCATAGAACGCGGGAGAAGCAGTGATGTCCAAGCTATTCGACCTGAGCGGCAAAGCAGCGCTGGTTACGGGCGCTTCCTCAGGTCTCGGGGCACATTTCGCCGAGTGCTTGGGCGAAGCCGGTGCATCCGTGGTGCTGGCGGCGCGCCGGGCGGACCGGCTTCAATCTCTTCAGGCGGAACTGAAAAAGAAAGGCATCACGGCGAAGGCGGTCGATCTCGACGTCCAGTCCGGCGACTCCATCGCCGCGGCGCTGGATGCCGCGGGGCCCCTCGACATCGTCGTGAACAACGCCGGCATTTCGATCGTGAAACCGGCGCTCGAGATGCCCGAACAGGACTGGGATTCCGTCGTCGACACCAACCTGCGCGGCGCCTGGCTCGTGGCGCAAAGTGCCGCCCGGCGCTGGGTAGCGGACAAGCGCCCGGGCAGCATCGTCAACATCGCCTCCATCCTCGGATTGCGGACGATCGGCCATGTCGCTCCCTACAACGCCTCCAAGGCCGGACTGATCCACCTGACCCGCGCACTGGCCATGGAGTGGGCCCGCTATGGCATCCGAGTGAACGCGATCTGCCCTGGCTACATCGAAACCGAGATGAACAGCGACTTCTGGAAGACGCCGGGCGGACAGAAGCTGATCGACCGTATTCCGCAGCGCCGTATCGGCCAGCCGTGGCACCTGGATGGCGCCTTGCTGCTGCTGGCCTCGAAGGCCGGTGACTTCATGACCGGCAGCATCCTCACGGTCGACGGCGGACACACGGTCAATTCGCTGTGATCACCAGCCATTGATCCTGTCATAGATGTCGACAACCGACCTGCCGCCATCGACTTCGCTGTCCACGACATAGTAGCGGTCGTAGGCCGCTGCCGTGATGCAGGCGTGATTCGGCCAGATGCGCACCCGGCTGCCAACCGGCAGGCTTTCATAGGGAAGGGGGGAATCGGCACCGACGAAGCCGTGTTCCTGCGAACAGGCGATCACGGCCATGTCCTTGACCGGCGCGCCGGCGATGGTGCCGTAGCCGACCTTGGGCTGGAACTCCTGCGCGCTGATGTCCTTCGACAGGGCGAGGGCGCCAGCGTCGATCAGGAGCTGGTTCCGGTGGGGGTAATGCCCGATCACCGAAGCCAGCACGGACAAGGCCAGGTCGTCCGCCCCGCACGAACCGATGAACTCCTGATCGAGATCATTGAAGACGTAGACGCCAGGGCGCATCTCGGTGATGCCGTCGAAATTGCGGGAGTGCACGGCCGTGGGCGTCGAGCCGCCGCTCACGATCGGACAGGGAATGCCTGCCGCGCGCAGCTTCTCCGCGGCGCCGACGATTGCCTGGCGTTCCTGCTCGGCCACTCGAGCGATGCCCTCCGACGTGCTCTCGTGGTAGGAGTGGCCCGCATGCGTCATGACGCCTGCCAATTCCACGTTTGGCGCTTCGTGCAGGACGCGTGCGATGTCGAGCAATCCCGGCAACTCGGGATAGGGCAGTCCCGCGCGCCCGCCGCCGCTGTCGATTTCGACGAAGACCGAAAACGTATCTCCGTTGCGGGCTTCGCTGGCGATCGCTCGCGCCACGGCGAGATTGTCCGTCACGATCCGCAGGTTGATGCCCTGCCGTCGCAGCCCTGTGACGGCGGCGAGCTTGGAAGGCACAACACCGACGCCGTAGAGAATGTCCTTGAACCCACCCTCGGCGAAATAGCGCGCCTCGGCGAGGGTGGAGACCGTGATGCGACCATCATGGCCCTCCACCGCCATGCGGCCGATCGTGACCGACTTCGCGGTCTTGAGATGCGGCCGCAATGCCACGCCGGCTTCATGCAGGCGTTGGCTCATGCGCTTGAGGTTGCGTCTGAGGACGGCCCGGTCGAGAATAAGCGCGGGCGTCGGAAGGTCATCGATCGTCTGAACTGCCATCTGGACTTCATAGCTCAAAGACGAGCGTAACGCTGTAGCCTCGACGATCGATTCAGGCATGCCTATCGAAAATGAACGGAAATTCGTCCTCGAGACGGATCGAGAACTCGAAGTGGCGCTGGCACAGCTGCCTGGCATCTCCCAAAGCGTCCTGCGGCAGGCCTATCTCGACGTGACGGGCCTGCGCGTCCGCTCCATCCATTCGGACGGCGCCACGCGCTTCGTCTTCACCTACAAGCGCACAGTCGCGGGCCGGGTCGTGGAGATTGAGACCGACATTGCCGCCGACGACTTCGAGCGGCTGTGGAGCGTCGGCCATCAGATGCTGCGAAAGATCCGTTACTCCTGGGATCACGGCCGCTATCACTGGGACATCGATTTCTTCAAGACCGGCGACGAACGGACCTACTTCGCCCTCGCCGAGGTCGAAATGCCGGAAGAGGAAACGGAACCGCCGCCGCTCCCTTCCTGCCTGGTCGAGTGGTCTCTCGGGCTAGTCCCCCTCGGCGATCCACGCTTTGCCTCCAAGAGGCTGGCCGACCAGGCGCATGCCGAGCGCCTGCTCTCGGATATCCGCTTCAAAGGCCGGGTCGACTGAAGCGCGGCGACTTTGCCTCGGCCGCCGTCCCGCACTCGTAGCGGAGCGGCGCAGGCACCGGGGCGACGGTGCGCTCTGACGAAAAGTCATTGCGCTGCAGGCCAGCCTAAGGCTGGCGCGGCCTTGCGCGCGGCAATGCGACCAGCGACCAAGGGTCGGGCAGGGGGCCGACGGGACAATCGATCAGGACCGGTCCACCTCTCTTGATGCCGCGGGCAATCGCGGATTCGAGCTCGGCGGGCGAACCCGCACGCTCCGCCGCTATGCCGAAGCTCTCTCCCAGCTTGACGAAATCGGGATTGCGAAGGTCGGTGGCAATGGTGCGATTGTTGTAGGACTGCTGCTGGATGCGTCTTACGTTGCCATAGGCGCCATCGCTGAACACGACGGCGACGACGCCGATATTGTTCTGCGCTGCAGTCGACATTTCCATCGCGGTGAAGAGGAACCCGCCGTCACCGCTGATCAAGACGACCGGAAGATCGGGCTTTCCGACCTTGGCGCCCAGCGCTGTTGCATAGCCCCACCCCAGGGTGCCCTGATAGCCTGGAGAGAGAAAAGTCCGCGGACGGTAGGTCGGATAGGCGAGGCGGGCCGCGTAACCCATCTGCGTAAGCTCGTCGACGAGAATGCCGTCCTCCGGCAATGCCGCACGAATGGCCTCCAGATAGGAAATCTGCGGCGCGAGCGTCTTGCGGATCTTATTGGAGGCGACGGCCTTGATCTCGGCCACCGCTTCGGCGCGGCCAGCACGCTTCATGTTATGGGCCTCAAGGCGATCGGCCAACGCCGCGAGAGTCGCCGCAGCATCGCCCACGATGCCGATCTCGGGCTTTCTCTGACGATCCAACTCTTCTCCGTCGATGTCGATCCGGATGACCTTGAGTTCCTCGTCGATCCCCCAGACCATCTGCTGCGGCTGGAGGCGCGTGCCGACGGCGAGTACGACGTCCGCCTCACTCCAGAATCGGTAGCCGGCAAGGGCCGTCACCGACAAGCGATGCCGGCCGTCGATCACCCCTTGGCCCATGCGTCCGGTCATCACGGGAGCGTCGAGCATCTCGGCGATCCGCAGGACATGCTCGCCCGCAGACTGAGCGCCTCCGCCGACCGCGATCAGCGGTCGCTTGGCGTTTCCCAGGAGCTTGGCGGCACGCTCGACCGCATCCTCGTCGACAGGGCAGGAATCCGGGACGGCAGGTGCCGCCGGCAGTTCGACCGGGGCCTTGCGCGCCCAGGTATCCATCGCGCACTCCAGTGCGACGGGCCGACGGCGGCCCGACAGGAGGCGCCGGAACGCTTCGTTCATCAGGCCGGGAACCGCGGCAGGTGACGTGATGCGATCAGCCCACTTGGTCAGACCGCGCATGATGGAGAGCTGGTCAGGCAACTCGTGCAACAGGCCGATGTTGCGACCGATCATCGACTGCTGGATTTGCCCTGTGAGCGCGAGCACGGGTGCGTTCACCGCATACGCCGTCGACAGGGCCGCCGTCGTGTTCAGAAAGCCGGGCCCCGGGACCACGACATAGGCCGACGGTCCGCCCGTGGCCATGGCGTAGCCGAGCGCCATGTAGGCGCAGGCCTGCTCGTGACGGGTATGAATCGGCCTAATGGCGTTGGTGCGGTCGTAGAGGGCGTCGAAGAAGCCGTCGTTCTGGACACCAGGGAGACAGAAGAGGGTATCGATGCCGTTCAACTCGAGCATCGACACGGTGGCTTGAGCCGTCGTCAAGGTTTTCATGGTCTCAGGTTACACGATCCTGGGTCGCATAAGTGCCAATGGGATATTTGCATGCCTCCCCTCCGGATGGCCGGGCTTGGCGGCATCTGCCGGCCACGATACGGATCGGCTCGCCGGAGAGGGGGGACGCCCTTAACTGCCCCAAGATTGTCGCAGTGGCGCTGAAATTCCAACAAGCCCACAGCGGAGATGGTATGTAATCGCAGCCCCATGCAGCAGAATGCAGAACCGTGGGGTAGGGACTCATGAGAAGATCATGGCGATGAGACGTTCAACGATCCGGCTGGCCTTGTGCGCGGCAGCTATTTTCTTGAGCGGATTTGCCGACACGTGGGCGCAGACTCCCCCGGCATCCTCGCCTCTTGGCCCCAAGTCGGCGCCGAGTGCGAAAACCGACGCATGCTACGCCGGATACGGACTCCAGCCACAGGAAAAGGTCAAAGCTTGTACGGATCTCATCCAGGACGGCGGCTTGACCGGTATCCCTCTGGCACTCGCCTACTTCAGCCGTGGCGCCGCGTCGGCATCCATCGGCGACCAGAAGGGCTCGCAGAACGACTACAAGCAGGCGCTCCGGCTGTTTACTGAGGTCATCCGGGCGTCGGCACCAAGTGCGCCAATCCTGTTCCAGCGCGGCCTGATCTACCACACCATGGGCGATGCCGATCAGGCCATCGTCGACTACAGCGATGCGATACGGCTCGCCCCGAACGACACCTACGCCTACGTCAATCGCGGGATCGTCCTCTATACCAAGAAGGACAACAACGAAGGTGCGATCGCCGACTTCAACGCAGCCCTCAAGATCAACCGTTGCGAAGTCAGCGCGTGGATCAATCTGGGGCTGGTCTACAAGAGAAAAGGGAACCTCGACGAGGCGATCTCAGATTTCACGAAGGCGATCGGATGCCTGCCCGAAAATCCGTCGCCGGTGCGGCCACTGAGCGAGCTTCCGGCGGGAACAGCGTTGAATGCGGCCTACTTCCAGGGCGTCCAGACCGCGACGCAGCTCGCCGACGCGTACTACCAGCGCGGCCTCGTCTACCTGGACAAGGCCGGCAAGGACGCCAAGCAGGCGAAGCCGATGCTCGACAAGGCGATCTCGGACTTCACGACCGCGATCCGCATAAACCCGACCGCGGCAGCTCACTATGTCGGCCGTGCCTCGGCCTACATGTACAAAGAGGAATTCCGGCCGGCCATCGCGGATTTCACGGAAGCCATTCGGCTGGCACCGGGTGATGAGTTCACCTATCTCCATCGCGGCATCGCCTACCACTCGGTGAACGAGCCTGACAATGCCATCGCGGACTACAGCGAGGCTCATCGCATCAATCCGCTCGACGTCAATCCGCTGATCAATCGCGGCATCGTCTATTACTCGAAGAAGGGGCAGTACGATCTGGCGATCAAGGATTTTACCGATGCGCTCAAGATCGATCCGAAGGAAGTCAACGCACTCATCAATCGGGGTATCGCCTGGCGTGAGAAGGGGGACCCGGACAAGGCGATCGCCGATTTCAGCGAGGCGTTGCGGCTTGGCCTGCTGACGGGCGACGTCCTCAAGTTCGGATCGAAGGATCCCGAGGCCGTGCGGCACTGGGCGCAGGTGGCGAATGCGCGCTACCAGCGCGGTACCGCTTACGTCGCAAAAGGTGAGTACGATCTTGCCCTGGCCGACTTCAACGAATCGATCCGTCTCAATCCGAACGAGGCGCGTGTCTTCGTGTCGCGCGGCGGCGTCTATCTGTTCCGGCAGGATTACAAACGTGCGATCGCGGACTTCGACGAAGGGATCCGGCTCGATCCAAACTATGCGTTCGCCTACTTCCAGCGGGGGTTCGCCTACCACGCGCTGAACGAGCCGGATAAGGCCTATGCCGACTATTCGAAGGCGATCGAGCTCGACCCGAAGTACATCACCTCGTACCTCAATCGGGGCATCATCGAGTATACGAGACGCGGCGACTATGACGGGGCCATAGCCGACTTCACGGCTGCCATGAAGCTCGGCCCCGACAATATCAATGCGTTGATGCATCGAGGCGTGGCCTATGCTGCCAGCGGCGAGTTCGACAAGGGGCTCGCCGATCTCAACCGGGCGATCGAGCTGTCGCCCGAGTTCGCCAAGGCCTATTACTATCGAGGCATCATCTATACCTTGCGCGGCAGCTTCGATCGCGCACTAAGCGACTTCAGTGCCGCCATCCGTCTGGATCCGAAGGCGCCGGAGGCCTATCTCAACCGTGCCGCGCTCTACGCCCAGCTTGGCGACCACGACAAAGCCATTGCCGACCTGGACGAAGTGATCAAGCTGTCACCCACTGCAGCGGGCGCATTCTACAATCGCGGCTATTCCTATTTCGCGAAAGGGCAGTACGAGAAAGCCATCGCAGACTATAGCGAAGCCCTCAGACTCAATCCCAGCCTGGCAGTCGCCTACAACAATCGCTGTCTGACGAGGGCCGTGATTGGCCACGACCTCCGCGATGCCATCGGCGACTGCGACGAAGCCCTGAAACTCCAGCCCGACAGCCTGGACGCACGCGACACGCGGGCATTCATCTATCTCAAGCTGGGCGAATTCGCGAAGGCGATCGCGGAGTACAGCCTCTCCTTGCAGGCGGATCCGAACCGCGCACGCTCCTTGTATGGGCGCGGTCTTGCGAAAGTGAAGAGCGGCGACAAGGCCGGTGGCGACGCAGACATCGCCGCAGCAAAGAAGCTGGCTCCCGGCATCGCCGATGATTTCTCGAAGTTCGGGGTCAACTGACGTCGGTGCAGGAACGAGCGACTGGCGGAGAGGGTGGGATTCGAACCCACGGTGGGCGTGAACCCACGCCGGTTTTCAAGACCGGTGCCTTAAACCGCTCGGCCACCTCTCCAGAACGACGATCGGGCGTGCTTAGCACTCCCCGCCACGGGAACAAACCGCAATCCGGACTCGCGTGCGGACATCCTCGCCGCGCCGCAGCCCGCCGCGACCGGGCATGGTGGAGCTCCAGGCGGAACGGATACGGATCTCCTTCCCACCGACAACAGGAGCAGCGCCATTCACGTCAAAGCTGAGTCGGCGCTACAGCCGACGGAGTCCCCATCGGACGGCCGCAACACGCTGCGAGCGCTTGCCTGGACGCCATCCAGCGACGAGGCGTCTTCGGCAGCAGCCTCGACGATCGTTCTTCTGCATGGTCTCGGCGACGGCGCGAACATATGGCGGCCGATGATGGCCTCGTGGAAGACGCCTCTCCCTGTATTGGCACTGGATCTGCCGGGACACGGAGGATCGCCTTGGCTCAGCAGCGCTCCGTATGAGATTCGGACCCTGGCGCGACACGTGGCGGAGGCGCTGGGCGAACGGAGACTGCATCGGCCCGTACTGGTCGGACATTCATTGGGCGCGCGGATCGCCGTCGAACTGGTTTCCGGCCAGGCGATCACTCCAGCCGCCACGATCCTGGTGGACATGAATGCCGGCGACAACGAGGCCGTCCGCCAGGCTGTGCGCGCCCACCTCGACGTCTTGTTGGCTGGGGCGCCGAGCCTCACGGCACTCGAGCAGTTGCTTCTCGCCCGCCTGCCTCTCGCCGACCATTGGGCCGTCTCGACAGTCGTCCGCGCATCGGCAGTCGAAGCGGGGGGACGCTGGCGGATACCGCTTGATCCCGCCGTCATCGGGCTGGTTGCTCCGAGCCGAAGCCAATCGGAGGTATGGCAGCGTCTGGCGGATATTCGAGGACCGGCGGCGCTCATCCGGGGGGCGTTTTCCGGTGTCCTGGACCGCCGAACGGCCGATCGAATCGCCCAGGTCCTCCCGTGGCGTCCCCCCATCATCGAGACCGTAGACGACGCGGGTCACGCCATCCCCTTGGAACAGCCGGCCTTCCTTGCTCGCAGCATCGAAAAGTGCCTGAGAAGCTGGCGGATCGTTACCTGAAGCCTCGAGAAGCGGGCCGGAACTGAAGGGGAGGCGGCACGCTCAGAGGTCGCCGCGGTCGGCCCGCTAGCGGTCCGCCTCTGGCGTCGCGGGGCATCTTGCAGTATTTACAGCAGTATAAATGAATTCCTTCGCTCAGAACCGGAGGAGCAGGCCGGATGTCACCCCCTCAGATCGGCCGACGGTCGCTATGCGCGATGCTGGCATTAAGTGCCGGGCCCGCGTTCGCGCAGACGTCTGACGAGAAGTTCGCTGCATGGCTGCGCGGCGTTCGCGCCGAAGCCATACGGGCCGGAATCGACAGCGGCACAGCCGATGCCGCACTGTCATCGATCGAGCAGATCCCGAAGGTTCTCGAACTCGCGCACAACCAGCCCGAGTTCAAGATGACCTTCGAGCAGTATCTCGACATCGTGGTGTCGGCGGAGCGGGTCGCGAACGGGCGCAGGATGCTCGCCGAGAATCGCGCCCTCGTCGACCGCTTCTCGGCGCCGGCTGGAATCCCGGCCTCGATCGTCGTCGCCTTGTGGGGCATCGAAAGCAACTACGGTACCCGGCTTGGCGACTTCGAGGTCGTGCCAGCCTTGGCAACATTGGCATTCAACGGCTTTCGCGCCTCCTTCTTTCGAGGCCAGCTCCTCGCCGCGCTCAAGATTCTCTACCAGGGGCACGTGTCGCTTCACGAGATGAAAGGGTCGTGGGCGGGCGCAATGGGGCAGTGCCAGTTCATTCCCACGACCTTCCTTGCCTATGCCACGGACGGCGACGGCGACGGTCGATATGACATCTGGAAGAGCAAGGCGGACGTCTTCGCCTCGACCGTGAACTATCTGCACCATGCCGGTTGGCGCGCCGGTGTCAGTTGGGGCGAAGCCATCGACCCGTCCGCTGGCGCTCGACAGGGCGAAAGGATCGTCCGACCGAGCGGGGCGGGAGGTCCTGCCTACCGGACGACCGCGAACTTTCGCGCCATCCTGCGCTGGAACCAGTCGGACTTCTTCGCCTTGGCGGTCGGCTTGCTGTCCGACCGCATCAGCACCTGACGGGAAAATCAAGATAATGTATGATTTTCCCAGAATGACGCTACAGGTTGATTGGAGGTTCGAAAAGATCAGGCCCTTGGCGAAGGCGCTTGTCCTGATCGCGCTGGCCGCCTCCTTGGCGGGGTGCGGTTCCCATCGGGGCGGCGGCGCATCGGCGACAGCTTCCCGAGGCACGTACAAGGTTGGTGCTCCCTACACCATCGATGGGGTCACCTATGTGCCACAGGAGGAATTCAACCACGTCGAGACCGGGGTCGCCTCTTGGTACGGCCCGGGCTTCCACGGCAAGTACACCGCCAACGGCGAGGTCTACAACCAGTCGGATCACACGGCCGCCCACCGGACGCTGCAGATGCCCGCGATCCTGCGCGTGACCAATCTCGATAACGGCATGTCCACGACGGTGCGCGTCAACGACCGCGGCCCCTATGCGCGCAATCGCGTCATCGACCTGTCGCGCGCCGCGGCAGAAGAACTCGGAATGGTCCGTACAGGCACCGCGCATGTCCGCATCGACCAGTTGCCGGCCGAAAGCATGGCCGTAAAGGAAGTCGCGGTGAACGGGGGCGGCCCCTCCGAACAATTGGCAGCTGCCGCGCGCGCCTCCTCGGGGCGGACAGCACCGCCGCCGACGGCCGTCGCACAGGCGGCAGCGCCGGCTCCCGCACCGGCACCTCCGACACCGGCGCCGCAGATTGTATGGGCCAGCGCGCCCGCGCCGGCACCTGCACACACCCTGAGCGCACCGAAAGGCACCACGATCGCCTCCCTGGCAGCACACTCGCCGGGCGGCTTCTATGTCCAGGCCGGTGCCTTCTCCACGATGACCAATGCCGAGCGCCAACGCGGCATGGTCGCAAGCTATGGAAATGCTGAAATTTCGCAGGGTTCTGCAGGAGGGCGAGAGATCTTTCGCGTCCGGCTGGGACCATATACGACTTCCGATGCCGCCGGTATTGTTGCCGATCGGCTGAAACGCTCAGGTTATGGTGATGCCCGTGTCGTGGCGGATTAATCGATCCTTTTGGCTGCTTCCTCTGCTTGCCCTGATCGGCTTTGCTGCCATCGCGGCGGATGTCGGCGCCCAACAGCAGGCTCCCAGACACCAAGGGCAAAAGCCTCCCGCCAAACCCGCCGGCAAGCCGTCCCAACCGCTTACGCCCAAGCAGGCAGCAGCGGCGCAGGCGGCCAAGCTCGAAGCCGCCGGCCCGTCACAGATCGGCACGCCGACGATCGCGCGCTTCGCGTACATGATCGATGCGCAGACCGGGACGGTTCTGCTGGCGAAGGATGCGGACAAGCCGATGGCGCCGTCGTCAATGGCCAAGATGATGACGGTTTACCTGCTGTTCGATGATCTGGCTGCCGGCAAGCTGAAGCTCGACACCCAATTCAGGGTCAGTGATCGCGCCTATGCCATCACCCGCGGCGTGCACTCCTCGACCATGTTCCTCGAACTCGGCCAGACGGCAAATGTGGGTGACCTGATCCAGGGCATCATTGTTGTTTCGGGCAACGACGCCAGCGTGGCGGTCGCGGAGGGCATGGCCGGCAGCGAAGAGGCCTTCGCCGAACGGATGAACAAGAAGGCGCATGAGCTCGGCATGACGGGCTCGGCCTTCAGGAATTCGTCGGGCTGGCCGGCCGAGGGCCAGCATGTCACCGCGCACGATCTGGCAATGCTCGCGGCGCATACCATCAAGGATTTCCCTCAATATTATAAATACTATGCCCAGCGCGAATTCTCCTACAACGGCAAGACACAGCCGAACCGCAATCTCGAGCTGAAGACCGTACCGGGCGTGGACGGCCTCAAGACCGGCCACACGGAGGAGGGGGGATTCGGCCAGACGACGTCCGCCATTCGGGATGGCCGCCGTCTGATCCTCGTGCTCAACGGGCTGAACTCGATCGCCGAGCGGGCGCAGGAGACGGCGCGGCTGATCGAATGGGGTTTCCGCGAGTCGAGCAATACGACCCTCGTCAGGGCTGGAGATACCTTGGCAGAAGCGCCTGTTTGGCTTGGCGTGCAGGACAAGGTGCCCCTCGTCAGCCCGACGGCCATCCAGATGACGACCGTGGTCGGACAGGCGGCGCAGCCGCATGTCGTCGCAAAGTTCGATGGACCGATTCCGGCGCCGATCACCAAGGGCGCCCGGCTCGGCACGGCATCAGTTACTCTTCCTGACGGGCGTACCGTCGATTACCCGCTCGAGGCCGGCGCCGATGTTCCGAAACTCGGCGTCGTGGGGCGCATGTGGGCGGCGGCGCGGCATTATCTGCTTGGCTGGCTCTCGTGAGCGATGCCGGATCCGGCCGTTTCATCACCTTGGAAGGAGGCGAGGGGGCAGGGAAATCGACGCAGATCGCCCGTCTGAAGGAGTGGCTTGAAGCCCGAGGGCATACCGTCATCGCTACGCGCGAACCTGGCGGTTCTGTCGGAGCCGAAATGGTGCGCAAGCTGCTGGTTGAAGGCCCTGCCGACCGCTGGGATGGCACAACCGAGGCTTTGTTGCATTTCGCTGCCCGTCGCGACCATCTACGCGCAACCGTCTGGCCGGCCCTGAGGCAAGGCCACTGGGTGATCAGCGACCGGTTTGCCGATTCCACGCGGGCCTACCAAGGCTACGGCCATGGCCTCGATCTCAGCGACCTCGACCGCCTCTATGACATCGCTGTAGGAGACTTCCGGCCCGACCTCACCTTGATCCTCGATCTCCCGGTGGAGGTCGGCCTGGCGCGTGCCGCGGCCCGACGTGGAGTCGAAACGCGGTACGAGAGCTTGTCGCAAGCCTTCCATGAGCGCGTGCGTGCAGGTTTCCTGGAGATTGCAAAACAAGAGCCTGAACGATGTGCTCTGATCGACGCCGATCGAGATATCGGCATCGTTGCACGCGACATCGCGCACATCGTGGGCAAGCGGCTGGCGATCTGAATCATGGCACGCGGCAAGACAACGTCTGATCCGGCGGAACTCGAGAAACTCGAGTGGCCCTACGACTGGCCCGCTCCGTGGCGGAACGAACGGCTGATCGGGCATGAACTGGCTGAGCGGACAATGCTGGCTGCTCAGCAGCTCGGGCGTCTACACCATGCCTGGCTGCTGACCGGTCCCCGGGGCATCGGCAAGGCGACCTTGGCCTGGCGGTTTGCCCGCTTCCTGCTGGCCGGCCAGCCGGGGGGCCTGTTTGCCTCCAAGCCGGACAGTCTCGACGTGCTTGCCGGAGCGCCCGGCCGGGCACTGGTCGATGCCCGCTCCCATCCCGACCTGTTCCACCTGCGCAGGACGCTCAATCCCGATACCGGTCGCATCCGCGCCGAGATCTCCGTGGACGACGTGCGGGGCCTGGGCGAGTTCATGCACATGACGCCGGCAATGGGCGAGTGGCGGGTTGCCATCGTTGACGCTGCTGACGAGATGAACCGCAACGCGGCCAACGCGATGCTGAAAGTGCTCGAGGAGCCGCCTCCGAATGCGATCCTGCTGATCGTGACACACGCCACCGGCCGCCTGTTGCCGACGATCCGCTCCCGCTGCCGGCGGCTGGCCCTGCATCCGCTGTCGGACGATACGGTCGTCCGCCTGATCGGCGAGTATGCGCCGAACACGACCGACGAGGAGCGAAGAGCGCTCGCGGGCCTCGCCGAAGGCTCCATCGGTCGTGCGTTGGAACTCGCCGGCGCAGGCAGCCTCGGACTCTACCAGGAGATGGTCGGGGTGCTCGCGACCCTCCCGGATCTGGACATGCCCCGGCTGCATGGATTTGCCGAGCGCTTCGCCCGCCGAGGTGAGGAGGCGAACGCCGATTGGCGTTCGTTGAACTATCTGTTCGATGGATGGTTGAAGGGACTGGCCCGCCGTGGCGCGACCGGCGGGGCGGCGCCCGCGATCACGCCCACCGAGGTCGAGCTGCAGGCGCGGCTGCTCGCGGCAGCGAGCCTTGATCGCTGGCTGGAGGCGTGGGAAAAGGTCGCGCACCTGCTGTCCCGTGCCGATGCCGTCAACCTGGACCGCAAGCAGACGGTGCTCGGCAGCTTCCTGGTTCTCCAATCGGCGATGCGCTAGTGCGCTGAACCCGGCGCGCCGGGAGGGGTGGCAGTCGTCCGGAGTTCAAGTCGTCATGTCGGGCCGTACCTACTACATCACCACGCCTATCTATTACGTCAACGACGTGCCCCATATCGGGCATGCCTACACGAGCCTCGCCTGCGACGTGCTTGCGCGCTTCATGCGTCTTGACGGGCGGGACGTGCATTTCCTGACAGGCACCGACGAGCACGGCCAGAAGATCGAGAAGGCCGCGGCGGCGGCCGGACTCGCCCCTCAAGCCTTCACCGACAAGGTCAGCCAGTCGTTCCGCGACCTCGTGCAGACGATGAACTACAGCCCCGACAACTTCATCCGCACGACCGAGAAGAGGCATTACGTCTCCTGCCAGGCGCTTTGGGAGAAGCTCGTCGCCGCGGGAGACATCTACCTCGGCAAGTATGCCGGCTGGTACTCCGTCCGCGACGAGACCTACTTCGTCGAAGGCGAGACGGAAGTCGGACCCGACAACAGGAGGCGCTCGATCTCTACCGGCGCCGAGGTCGAATGGGTTGAGGAGCCGTCCTATTTCTTCCGGCTCTCGGCCTGGACCGAAAAGTTGCTCGCCTTCTATGAGAAGAATCCCACCTTCATCGGCCCAGACAGCCGGCGCAACGAAGTGATCAGCTTCGTGAGGGGAGGGCTGCAGGATCTCTCCGTGTCGCGCACCAGCTTTTCCTGGGGCATTCCCGTCCCGGGCGACCCGAAGCACATCATGTATGTATGGCTGGACGCACTGACGAATTACATCACAGAGTGCGGCTACCCCGACACAAGCAATCCGCTCTGGAAATACTGGCCGGCGGACCTGCACATGGTCGGCAAGGACATCATCCGGTTCCATTGCGTGTTCTGGCCGGCCTTCCTGATGGCTGCAGGCCTGGAACCGCCCAAGCGCGTCTTTGCACACGGCTGGTGGACGAACGAGGGACAGAAGATATCGAAATCCCTCGGCAACGCCATCGATCCCGTCGACCTGGTGAAGACGTATGGTCTCGATCCGGTGCGCTACTTCCTGCTGCGCGAAGTGCCGTTCGGCAACGACGGCGACTTCCAGAAGCGAGCGCTGATCGGACGCCTGAACGGCGATCTCGCCAATGCCTACGGCAATCTCTGCCAACGCGTCCTCTCGATCGTCGCGAAGAATTGCGGCGAGAAGATTCCTCCGAAAGGACCGCTCCAGGAAGCCGACACCGCCTTGCTGGAGCGTGCGGGCCGGCTTCTGGGCACGGTGCGAGCGGAGCTTGGCGAACAGGCGTTCCATCGCGCGCTCACGGCGATCTGGGAGGTGATCGCCGAGGCCAATCGCTATGTGGACGCCCAGGCGCCGTGGGCGCTGGCCAAGACCGATCCCGCACGCCGCGACACCGTCCTCTGGGTACTTGCGGAGACGATCCGCCGCGTGACGCTGCTGGTGCAGCCGTTCATGCCCGATTCGGCCGCCAGGATCCTGGACCAGCTCGCCGTACCGGCCGACGCCCGGACCTTTGCACATTTCGATCGCGAACTGCTGCCCGGCACAGCGCTCCCGAAGCCACAAGGGGTGTTCCCACGCTTCGTCGAAGCTGCGCCCAAGGCCGTCAGCTGACATGCTGATCGACAGCCACTGCCACCTGGACTTTCCGGAGCTCTCGGCCGACGAAGCCGGCGTGCTGTCCCGCGCCAAGGGCGCAGGAATCGCCGGCATGCTCACGATCGGCACGCGGCTCGATCAGTTCGGCCGGGTCCTGGCCATTGCGGAGAAGCATCCGAATATCTGGTGCTCCGTCGGCGTCCACCCGCACGAGGCGAAGGAGGAGGGGCAGCACTCTCCGGACAGGCTCGTCGAGATCGCCCAACACCCCAAAGTGATCGGCATCGGCGAGACCGGCCTCGACTTCTATTACGATCACAGCCCCCGCGCTGAACAGGCAGAGAGCTTTCGGAACCATATCGCGGCAGCCCGGCGGACGGGGTTGCCCCTCATCGTCCACACACGGAATGCCGACGCCGAGACCGGTGACATTCTCGAGGACGAATACGGGAAGGGCGCGTTTCCGGGACTCATCCACTGCTTCAGTTCCGGTCCCGATATCGCAAGGCGCGCCCTCGCCCTCGGCATGTACATCTCGATCTCCGGCATCGTGACCTTCAAGGCAGCCGAGGCGCTGCGCACGATCGTTCGCGAGCTCCCGTTGGATCGCCTGCTGCTGGAGACCGACGCGCCCTATCTGGCCCCGGTCCCGAAGCGCGGAAAGACCAACGAACCTGCGTTCGTGACCCATACGGCCGCGAAAGTGGCGGAGCTGAAAGGGATCAGCGCCGGCGCTCTCGAAGCGGCCACGACAGACAATTTCTTCCGACTCTTCGGCAAGGCGGAGCGTTCGGCGTGCGCGTAACGATCCTGGGGTGTGGGACGTCCGGTGGCGTTCCCCGGGTCGGTGGGAAGGATGGCCAGGGCGAATGGGGGGCCGCCGACCCCTTGGACCGGCGGAACCAGCGAACGCGCTGCTCGATCCTCGTCCAGGATCGGGGCAAGACCGTTCTCGTCGATACCTCGCCTGATCTTCGCACCCAGCTCCTGGCCGCCCATGTCGAGCGGGTGGATGCGGTCGTCTGGACGCACGATCATGCTGACCAGTGTCACGGCATCGACGACCTGCGCCCCTATGTGTTCCATCAGGGACAGATCGAGGCTTGGGCCGACAAGAGAACGTTAGCTATTCTACGCCGGCGCTTCGGTTATTGCTTCGAGGCGGAGGAGGGTGGCTTCTACAATCCACTTTATGAGGCGCGTGAAATCCGGGGCCCCTTCGAAGCCGGCGGCGTGTCAGTAATCCCCATTCCGCAGGATCATGGCACCATTCCTTCGCTAGGCTTCCGTTTCGGTCCCGTAGCGTATGCAAATGACGTGGTAGCGTTGCCTCCGGAGGCTTTCGAGATCATGAAGGGGGTCGAAGTCCTGATCGTGGATGCGATGCGCTATCGGCCCCATCCGACCCACGCGCATCTCGAACTGGCGCTGCAATGGATCGAACGTGTGGGTGCCAAGCGAGGCTACCTGACCAACCTCCACGTCGACATGGACTATTCCGAGGTCAATAGGCGGACCCCCTCCCATGTCCGGCCATGCCACGACGGCCTTATTATCGAGGCTTAAAATGATTTATTTTACAATATGTTAAAAGAATTCCTTAATCTTATAAGTGAACATAAACAAAAGGAGTCCGGACGCGCCCTGGCCGCGATGGCGCTGGCGTTGCTCCTGTCCGCGAGCCCCGGGCTGGCGCAGGAAAAGCTGGATGCCGGGGGGCTGACCTTCAAGGACTTCGCCACACAGGATCGCGGCGCCAGCTTCGACCGCCGGGATCCGATGCTTCCTGAACCGCCGGGGCCGGCGGTCGCGCGCGTCCTCGAGATCGACAGCAACAAGGGCCTGGCCCGCATCCGGTTCGAGCCGATCAAGGCCGAAATCTCCGTACCGCTTGGCTGGCGGGCCTTCCAGGAGCCGGAGCGTGGCACAGCCTTCAACGCCGATCGCAGTTACAGGCTTCTCGTCTGGCGGCTGGATTTCCCGTTCGAGGGTGTGCGCGACGCGGAGCACTATGCAGCAACGAAGGGCGGCACGATCCGAGCTCGCCATCCCAGCACCAAGGTGCAGGCCCACAAGCTTGCGGACGGGACGTTCCTGATCATCTACGAGAACGCGCCGCCAGCGCAGGGAGACCAGGAAGCCCGGACAGTCTTTGACGTCGTGATTCCAGATCCTAACAATCCGAAGGCAGGGCTGCTCATGACCTTGGGGGTGCCAATGAGCCAAACTGATCGGGGTCTCAAACTCGCAGCTCTTCTAAAGAAGACAATAAAGGTAGATTGGTAAACATATGATGATACTAATATATTAGAATTTGTCATAATATATATTATACGATCTTTTGATATGAAGCTCGACGCCCGCCCTGATCCCGACCGCCTGCCCACGGAGCCATTGGCCCGACTGCTTGCCGTGATGGCCTGGCTGCGAGATCGCGACCACGGCTGCCCCTGGGACATCACGCAGACCTTCCGGACCATCGCACCCTATACGGTTGAGGAGGCGTACGAGGTTGCGGACGCCATCGAACGCAATGACATGGGGGCCCTCAAGGAAGAACTGGGCGACCTCCTGCTCCAGGTCGTCTACCACTCCCAAATGGCCTCCGAACTCCAGGCCTTCGACTTCAACGACGTCGCCGCGGCCATCGCCCAGAAGATGATCGACCGGCATCCACACGTCTTCGGTGACCTGAAGATCGCCGACGCCGATGCCCAGACCATCTCGTGGGAAGCGAGAAAGGCCGCCGAGCGGGCCCGTAATAGGAGCGGAAGCGAACCGGCTGGGACCCTGGATGGGGTCGCACGTGCCCTCCCCGCCCTCCTGCGGGCCGAGAAGCTGCAGAAGCGGGCGGCCCGGGTCGGCTTCGACTGGAAGGAGATCGGGCCGGTAATCGCCAAGATCGAGGAGGAACTGGAGGAACTTCGAGCCGAGCTCGAAGCCGGCTCCCGCGATCAATCCCGGGTCAGCGACGAGCTGGGCGACGTGCTGTTTGCTGTGGCCAATCTCGCCCGGCACTGCAAGGTCGACCCGGAGGCAGCGCTGCGCTCGACCAACGACAAGTTCGAGCGCCGCTTCCGCTATATCGAGCGCCGCCTCGCGGATCAGGGACGCGTGCCGGCCGATGCCTCGCTCGATGAAATGGAAGCACTCTGGCAGGAAGCCAAGACGCGGACCTGACGCTACCCGCGCGGAGCCAATAACGGCAACTGGACGCGCTCGAAGAGCTGCTGCACCTGCGCGACGACCTCCGGCGACGGTGATGCGATAATGCCGGAATCGACCCTGTCACCGGGGCGGTAGGGCGCACCGTTGAACCTGATGGCCTCCCCGCCGGCCTCGCTCATCATGAGCGCCCCCGCCGCGTGATCCCACGGCTTGGTCATGCGGTAGAGGCAGAAATCGAACTGCCGCTGCAGGATTTCGATATATTCACGTCCCGCGCAATTCAGCGTCGATAGCACGCCCAACTGGCTGCGCTCCGATTTCCCGAGCTGACGCTCGAATTCCTTCCGGACCCGATAGCCGACGAGGCCGGCAGGCGGTCCGTTCGGAGCCGCTGTCCGTACTGCGATTCCGTCGAGCGTGACGCCACCGCCCTTCCGCGCCACGGCGATCCGATTGTTGGGAACATCCAGGATCCAGCCGCCCACCGTCTCCAAGTCGTGAACGAGGCAGACGATCATGGCGAACCGGTCGCGGCCGGCCGCGAAGTTCGCTGTGCCATCGAGCGGGTCCACGATCCAGCAGCTTTCGCCGGGCCGGACAATCAGATCGACGAGGCCGGGATCCTTTTCCACAGCCTCCTCGCCGACGACAGGAACGCCGGGAAGGATCTTCGCCAGCCCCGACGCCAGGCGCTGCTCCGAGGCAACATCGGCCACGGTCACGAAATCGCCAGGCCGCTTCTGGCGAATCTCATCCTGGGCGAGGTTGCGAAACCTCGGCAGCAACTCTGCTGCCGCGGTCTCGCGCATGAGCTCGACGACCCGTTGAAAATCGCCGTCGCTCAGCATTCTGCTTAGCCGACGATCCCGAACAGGTCTTCTTCCTTGAGGATCACGTGATCGACGCCATCAAGCTTGACCTCGGTGCCGGACCATTTGCCGTAGATGACCTTGTCGCCGACCTTGACGCCCAGCGGCTGTAACCGGCCGTCTTCCAGGCGCTTGCCCTTGCCGACGGCAACCACCTCGCCCTGCATCGGCTTTTCCTGGGCGGTGTCCGGAATGATGATGCCGGACTTCGTCTTGGTCTCGGCAGAGATGGGCTTCAGCAGCACCCGATCGTGTAACGGGCTGAATTTCATGGTCTTTTCCTTTTCTAGAGGACCGGCGCCGCTTATAGGGAGCCTGCCGCCGGGGTGTCAACGCGCCTGCCGGCGCTCGAATTGCGCGGCCGCTGCCGCGTCCAGCGCCACCGTCAGGCGCGCTACTTCGCCTTCATCGTGCCGGCTGCGTACGTCGCCGTGCCGATAGAGCCAGGCCAGGGTGGCGCCGTCGCTCAGCGGCACCGACACTTCTCGAGCGGTCGCCTGCTGACCGAGGATTTCCTCGATCGCCACCAGGAGTGCCTCGACACCCTCGCCCGTCAACGCCGAGATCGGGAACTGCCGCGCCCGCTCCGGCCCCGCCGCCGCCTTGGTCTGCAGGAGCGCACGCCGTTCCGGCGGCAAAGCGTCGACCTTGTTCAGCGCCTCGATCATGGGCGTACCGCCGCCCTCCTCTATCGCTCCCAACGCACGCAGCACGTCCTCGACATCGGCGCGTTGCCGTTCGCTGTCGGGATGGGAAACGTCCCGGACATGCGCGATGAGATCGGCTTCGATGACTTCTTCCAAGGTCGCGCGGAAGGCTGCCACGAGGTGAGTCGGCAGGTTGGACACGAAGCCGACCGTATCCGAGATCACACACTCGCGGCCGTTCGGCAGCCTGATCGACCGCATGGTCGGGTCCAACGTCGCGAAGAGGAGATTCTTCGCCATCACATCGGCGCCCGAAAGACGATTGAACAGCGTCGACTTGCCGGCATTGGTGTATCCGACTAGGGCGACGGTCGGCAGGCGTGCCTTGCGGCGACCGGCTCGATTCACGGCCCGGGTGCGTTTCACCGCCTCGAGGTCGCGCTTGATCTTGACGATGCGTTCGCCGATCAGACGCCGGTCGATTTCGATCTGGGACTCACCCGGGCCGCCCAGGAAGCCAAAGCCGCCACGTTGCCGTTCGAGGTGGGTCCACGAGCGAACCAGGCGGCCTCGCTGGTATTCGAGCGCCGCCAGTTCCACCTGAAGCCGGCCTTCGTGCGTACGGGCACGGGCGCCGAAGATCTCGAGGATCAACCCGGTTCGATCGATGACCTTGGCGTTCCACGCCTTCTCAAGGTTGCGCTGCTGGACGGGGGACAGCTTGTCGTCCACGACGACGAGACCAATCCCCTGCTCTTCGACAGTCGCCTTGATCCGCTCGACGACGCCTTTGCCGATGAGCGTCGCCGGCGTCACCCGACGCAGGGGCACGGTCTGCGCCAAACGCACATCGAGATCGATTGCACGCGCCAAGCCGACGGCTTCTTCGAGCTTCGCCTCGCTGTCGCATTGCCAGCCTTGGACCTTGGTCTCAC